>CALGJU010000027.1 GCA_937928685.1 uncultured Granulosicoccaceae bacterium | reverse complement strand
AGGCCGGGTAATAGGTGTGGATATTCGTTCAGATGAACCGCCGTTGCTCTACTACGGCAGTGCGTACCATCAATTGGTCGGGAGTCTCTAGTGTACTGGAACAAATAGATTGCCCATATGAGTCAATCAATCAAAGTGTCAAATTTTAATAGATAAATCGTGACAACAGTAAGTCATAGAGCCTGCAACGACTGTGGTGTGCACTTTGATTAATCGCCCCTGCGGGAGCCCGGCATTAGGCTTGCCACAGCGTTGAAGCTCTTGAAAAGAGAATAACTATTGCCTGCAAGCTTCGCCTTGTTGCAAACCAAATGACGAACTCTCAAATGCACACTCTATTTGTTCCAGTACACAAGTTTGATATCACCTATCAGGTAACTTCGTCAGTATTCCTTGTGTGATCCCGTTGGTGTTCTACCCGGTCGTGTTCTATAAGTATTTGATCGCATTCAGTGATCGCACGGGTGACTAACTGATTCAGTTTTAATGTGGTGCGTTTAATTGCCTGCCAGTTTTTACTGATGCAATGATCTTCCAGTGATTTTGCCATATCTGTTATTTTTTCAATGCCGCACAACGCAGAACTGCCTTTCAATGAGTGTGCGGTAAAGTAGAGGACTTTGGTGTCGGTGGGTGTGGCGGCAGGGCTGATCGCATCAAGGTACTGCTCCAGTTCTTTTTTATACAATGCCAGTGTTCGCAATGCCGCTTTCTGATCTCCGAGCATAGCTCGTGTGCAGGCTTCTAGGCTCACAAGTGGCTCTGGCACTATTTCGTTATTGTGGGATTGGAATGTGGATTCAACGGGGTTCGAGGCCAGAGAGTTTGGTGTTGTCCATTCATTGAATAATGTGGTGACATGATCGATGGTGACGGGTTTGGTAATCAGGTCATCAAAGCCATTGTCTATGGCTTTTTCTCTGGTGCTTTTGTACGCATCTGCAGTGACTGCAATCAGTGGGGTCTCGGCGTTGTAGTGGCATCGCTTGCGAATCTCTTGAGCGACGTAGAAGCCGTCAAGCTCCGGCATGTGTAGATCAACCATGATGAGATCAAATGCCTGTTCGCTGGCGATTTGAATACCTTCAGCGGCGGAATGTGCGTAACTGGCGGTAATATTCAGGTGTTCAAAATAACGTGTGAGCAGCTGTATGTTTATTTTTTGATCGTCAATCGCGAGTACTTTGCAGTGATCTCTATTGAGATTGATTTTTGTCGGTAACTCACGATGATCAGCCGGACTGTCGAATAGTGTTCCGCCCACAGTAGCATTAAAAGAAGCCTGTAAATCAGGCAGCGAGGGAGTGCGGACGACATAGCCATCAAATTGCAACGCATTCAATCTGATTCTGACTGAGCTTGAGGTTTGGCTGACCAGCGCGATTTTTCTTTTGAATTGATCGTGATTGGTGGGGAGCAACCCGGCAAGGTTTCCACTGGGAAGTAGTGTGTTGGGAATATTCAGCAGCAGGGTGTCGCTGTTATTTACTAGTCGAAAACCAGCGGCTTTTAAGAGCGTTTCATGGTGAGATTTTAATGGCTCATAGTAGTCAACATAGTATAGCTCCAGGTCTGTATTCACTCGTGTAGCCGAGATTTTCGAGCCGAGTGGCAGTACTGCTGTGACGGTAAATGTGGAGCCTTCTCCAACTTCACTGGAGAGCTCGATCGTGCCATCCATTAGGTCAATGATTTCTCTGCAGATATGTAGCCCCAGTCCGCTGCCCCCGTGGGATCGGGTGGTAGACATATCGATTTGTGTAAAAGCCAGAAATATGTTTTTAAACTTACTCTCAGGAATACCAATACCCGTATCAACCACAGAGAATTGCAATTTGCAGTGGTGTGCGTCAATCGGTTTGCAATCAATGTTAAGGGCAACGTGCCCGGTGTCTGTGAATTTTATTGCATTGATCAGCAAGTTCACCATGATCTGTTTCAGGCGCAGTGAATCTACAATGATAAGGCGGTTGTCAGGTGGGGTTGTACTGCCAATGAAAAGTGAAATTCCTTTGTCTACCGCAAGGCCCGTCACAATGATATTTACTTCACTTAGTAATTGCTGTAGATCAGTTTCTCTGGCGTCTAGTTTTAGCTCGCCTGATTCAATTCGACTTATATCCAGAATTTCATCGATCAATGACAGTAAGGTGTTTGATGATTGATGTATGACTTTGACGTGCTCTCGCTGCTCTTCTGTCATTGACGAATGATTTAACAGTGACATGGTGCCGACGATCGTATTCATCGGGCTGCGAATCTCGTGACTCATGTTGGCCAGAAAGTCTGATTTAAAAGCGCTGGCAATTTCGGCTTCTTTGCGCGCTTGTTCCAATTGCTTGTTTTGTGATTCGAGTTTTTCCAATGTGCTTTGCAGCTCTTCGGTCGCAAGTTCTGTCGAGCGTCGAAGTTTTTTATGGAACGACTGAAGTTCGGTCGAAAGATGCTCTACACCGCGTTCGAGTTCTCCAAGCTCACCGCTGGCATCGGTGTGTGTTATTTCGGCATACTTGTTATTTGCCAGCAGTCCAACGTTATTAGTAACGGCGCGCACTGGTCGGGTCACGGAATTCGCAAGTAAAATGGCGGCTGGTATTGTCACAAGCATTGCCAACAGGGCGATGGTCAAGCCTTTTTTTATGGTCTGTAGCTGATGTTGATAAGCGCTACTGAGGTTTACCGTTAAGGTGAGATAACCAATTAGATTGTTGTCTGTATCAAACGGCACGGCTTCGGCATGAAAGTAAGGGTCTTCGTAGGCGGATAGGTCGGTGCGGATTATGGGAACGGTGATTTCACTGATCAGCGGTTGCGCCTGTATCCAGGGTCTTAACGCCATACCAATGGAGCCGATAGGGTAGTTTTTTGCATTCTCGGCATGCAGCTGGTTAATGGTTATACCCGCGGGACTGGTGAATTTTATTTCTGCGATGGTCGGCTCATTCAAGACCGGTTGGGATACGCTTTGCAGTAGTGCGTTGTTGTCTGATGCGATAGCGAACTCGCTGGTATGGGCAAGGCCCATGGCTAATATTTTTGCATTCTGCAGACCTTCTGATTCAATCTCACTGATTCTGTTTATGACTATGGATGCAGTAACCAGGATGGCAACGATGAGCGCTGGCAGTAACGCAATTATTAACATTCGATCCTGTATGGAGAGGCGCTTCATGATTGAAAGTCCTCGTCGACATAGGTGGTGGCTGCATCGATTTGTTTTTGCGGTGCAAGATTTAGAGATCTTGAGATTCCGGCATTGACCTTTATAGAGAAGTATTTCGGTGTAATTATGCCGTCAAGTGTGTCCGGAAAGCCCGATAGGAGAATTTCAGACGTTTGGCGGATAAGCTGCTCCGGGCTAGACCAGTTGGTCATTAAAGCGCCTGCTTCAACATAGCTTCGGCTATACCCAATCACAGGTTTTGCGTAGCCGTAAGTGGTGAGTAACATGGTGCGTAGTGTTGTATTGCTGTAGACCAGTGGATCGGGTATCGCAAGTAGTGCGTCTGCATCTTTGAGTGCGGTGCGAACCTGCCGTGCAATAGGGCGATTCCGGTTAAACCGTGTGGCTTTAACTGAAGGCGATTGAGGTTCCCGCAGGCTATCCAGGTTGGAAGTAAGTAGAGCAAAATCCTTTAATGATGGAAACAGATGCTGTGCAACATTGATCTGCCGTTGCAACGGTTGATCAACGACGATAGCTGCAATGCTGCGGGTTGTGTTGACTGAGTTGTTAATATTCTGAAAAGCGTTGGTTGATAGCAGTGAGCACAAAACAGGGTTTTTATTAAACCGGGTGATAGCGATTTTGCACCCGTTAAAACCCAGCCCGACAATAACTTGATCTTCTGATTTAGCAGTAGGTAAATCGTTGGTGGTGAAGATTTTAAAGTCAATTTGTACGAAGCCGGTGTTCAGCGCTTGGCGGGTGATGGTATCGAGTTTTTCTGGGACATCAACAATAACAATGATGTTGTCTTTGGCGAGAATGGATTGGCTGTGGCAACAAAACAGCATTGCGATAAGGCTCGCAGCAATGCTTTTTCTTATGTGGCCCTTGGTGCTCATTAAATGAGGCGATCCTTCCCGTTGGAGGTGATAAGCAAATACTGCAACGACAATTTCCGGTGATTACCCGTTTTTTTACCAGTTTACTGAGAGGCCAGCAAAGTAGGCATTTTTGATTTTGTTGCGCGCCAGGTAGTCCAGGTTTTTACCGGGAAACTGCTGGGTCTGAAAAAATATATTGAAATCAGTCCCGCCTACATCAAGCGTGCGTGCCAGTCGCAGGTCAAGGCGATTCATGCGGGAGGTGTCGGCGACATCGTCCCAGATCCAGTCGCTACTGTGATAGTACTCTGCACTCAATGAGACGCCATTTTCATAGCGAATGCTGCCGAACAAAGAGAGTGTATTTTCAGGTGTTAGTTTTCGGTTGCTCAGCTCTGCGTCAAAATCAAATGAGTGTGAGTATGCACCGCGCAGTCGAACGTTTTGCTTTGGGTTGAATTCAATTTGAAATTCTAAATTGGTCATTTTGGCACTGAAGCCTTCGTTGTCATACACTCTTGTAGTGCCGTTAAAAGTATCTGTTGGGAATTCCTGTGAAGAGTTTTTTATTTTTTTACTGACAATTTGTCTTGCAATCTTTGCATCAAATCTTAGGTTGGTGTTCTGCAATACTGAGGTATAGCCTAGCTCGTATACGTCGATGGTTTCTGGCTGCAGGTCTTTTGTTCCGATGAGTGCAGTATCTGTGAGTGATAGTTCCAGTGCTGGTACAGTTCCTGTGGTAGTTACATTGCCCTCAGTTTCCAGTAATAGCGGAGTGCGCTCACCACGTGAATAACTTAGTCGAAAGCTCTTATTTGGCTGGTATTGATAGATGGCAGCTAACCGGGGCAGCAGCGTGCTATCTCTGATGGTATTGTTTTCAAACATCAATCCGGTGTTTAAAATAAACTGACGGCTTGGTGAATATTCTGAGTTGAAGAACAAGCGGCTGGTGTAGATTTTATGTTGCTTATTGTCGTTAAATATATAAGCACCTTCTACGGAGTCGTATCGTAGAGCTGCTCCGGTATTGATTCTATGCTTATTATTCAATCGTCTTGTACGTTCGAACTCTATTTCATGGCGAGCTGAGACAACGTCACGATTCAATGCCACCTCCAGATTTATGCCAGTGAATTGCGGGTTTCTGAGGGTTTCGCCTAAGTCGTATTCGAATAGCCCGGCTTCATTCATGCTGAAGCGTGAATAGTGATAACTGAGGCTGTCTGAGCTTTCACTTGAACTTGCCCGTTCCCAGTTAATGCGAGTAAAGCCGTTTCTGATGTCCCGGTAGGGTGTCAGGTCTCCGCGGGTAGCGACGCTGTTAATCTCAAAATAGCCAGAGCGAGTAAAGCCTGCGTCAAATTCAAGCTTTTCAGTGTTGTTGATTTGCCAGCTTGAGTACAAAGTGGCGCGCTTGTCTCTTTCTGTATCGGGTAAATTGTCATAACCCTCGCTATGGGCTGCTTCTACTGTTATTCGGTAATCGATTTTATTGGTGGAGCCTGAGCCGCTCAACGTGGCTTTGCCAACTTCATTTCCACCGGCTTCGGTTTTGAACACCCAGCCTCGGTGCGATGCTGCAGGTGTAGTGGTTATGCTAATTACAGCAAAATATGAGTTTGGTCCGAAGGTGGCGGCGTTGGGTGATCTCACTACTTCAATACGTTCAATGTCAGTGAGTGAAATGGGCAGGTCGCCCCAGGGGATCCCACCATACAGTGGAATGTAGGCTGGACGACCATCAATTATGAGCTGTATTTGAGGATTGTAGCGGGAGCTTTGGCCATGATACGTCGCGACAGGGAAGCCGTGCAGCAGTCTCCCGACTTGAAAACCCGGTACCAGTAAAAGGAGATCAACAATACTTCTGGCGCCCGACTGCTCAATCAGTTCCCGGTCCAGAACCGTGATGGCGGTGGGCGCTTCAGTAATGGGTTGCCTGAGCCGCGACGGGGAGATGACGACAGGCATGTCATCTTCGTACCAGGGCTGAGTCTGGCTTTGCGCTGGAGTGACCAGTGTCATACACAACCAAGCGGGCAGCAGACTGAATATCCATGTGCGTTGAATCAACGTTACCATCTCCTTTAGTCCTCCCAGTCGTTTATACTAGCACGGCTCGGGATCCCGGAAAGTTGGGTGTATCGAGGGATTTTTACCTTGTTGGTGCGCCGAAAACCATGGTTTTCGCGCGGTCGTTGGTTGCGCCTTTGTGCCGGCCGGCATCCTTACTCCTCTCCTTTAGGAATGAATATTAAGTGTCTGATAATCAGATAAAGTCTCCCGGTCTACCCAAGCTCTTTCTTAAGAAAAATGAGGAGCGCCGACTCAATGCTGGCCATCTTTGGGTCTATAGCAACGAAGTCGATAATAAGAAAAGCCTGCTAAAGGATCTGGAAGTCGGCGCGACGGTCGAAATCTATTCAGATCGCGGTAAATTTTGTGGCAATGCCTACGTCAATCCGCATTCATTAATATGCGCTCGCGTTTATAGCTTTAAGCAGGGGCAGGCGTTCGATAAAGAGCTGCTGGTTAAACGAATTGGTGCTGCGCTGAACCTGCGTGATTCATTGTATTCATTTCCCGCTTATCGTCTGGTGCATGGTGAAGGCGACTTACTGCCCGGCTTAGTGGTTGATCGCTACAATGATGTGTTGGTTGTGCAGATAAGTACTGCAGGTATGCAGGCTATCGAGTCTGAGGTTGTTGAGGCGTTGATGGAATGTGTAAAGCCCGTTGCCATCCATGTTCGCAGTACCAGCTCTGTAAGGAAGCTCGAAGGACTTGAACCAAGAGAGGAAACCGTTTTTGGCACGGTGCCGGATGTGGTGCGTATAAAGGAAAACGGGCTTGAGTTTGATGTGCCTATCGAAGCCGGACAGAAAACCGGGTGGTTCTTTGATCACCGTGATAATCGCAAAACGCTGCAAGACTTCTGCGAAGGTAAGCGGGTACTTGATGCATTTAGTTATCTGGGTGCCTGGGGAATTAATGCATTGGCCGGTGGTGCCAGTGAGGTGCTCGCCATAGACAGTTCGCAAGCCGCCTGTGATGGTGCGTTGCAAAATGCTGAATTGAATGGCTATAAGAGTGATCGTTTTTCAGTGATGAAGGGAGACGTAGCTGAATGTCTGGCCAGATTGCGTGATACCACCTCAGATAGGTTTGATGTGATTGTGCTTGACCCACCTGCGTTTATTCAACGGGCAAAAGACAAACGCAAAGGCACAGAGATGTATCGCAAAATCAACTCACTGGCAGCGCAGTTGCTGACTGATAACGGCTTGCTTGTATCTGCGTCCTGCTCGCATCATTTGACGGACGCTGAGTTACAGCGTGTGGCTTTGCAATCGGCTCGTGGCGTCGGTCGTGGCTTGCAGATTCTTGCTCGTGGTCATCAAGGGCGTGATCATCCAGTGCATGCGGCGATTCCGGAAACAGAATATCTGAAAGCGATCTTTGCCCGTTTGATCCGATAACGCGCATTCGTTATTCCTGATCCGTTATTCGAAGTCTGTAATTGATTGCATTGAATTAATGACGGAATCACAACACCGGGTTGCTACAATCCGGTGAGTCTTCAGGGTGTGGGCAAGGTATAATCCCGGCTACGTCTTGCACTCTATTTTGGAAACCAGATGCTTCAATATCCGAATATCGATCCAGTGGCTATTTCACTGGGGCCGATGTCCATTCACTGGTACGGCATCACGTACCTGGTGGGCTTTGCAGCAGCGTGGTTTTTGGCTGGCGTACATACACGGCGCTTAAATCTGCCGTTTAGTAAAGACGATCTTGCCGATCTGGTTTTTTATTGTGCGCTGGGTGTGATACTTGGCGGTCGTATCGGCAGTGTATTGTTCTACAACTTTTCTGCCTTTCTATCAGATCCTCTGATGTTACTAAGAATCTGGCAGGGGGGTATGTCATTTCATGGCGGCTTTATCGGCGTCATTGTGGCAATGTGGGTTTTTGCACGCAATCGTGGCCGGGAATTTTTTCAAGTCGCCGATATGGTCGCGCCGGTTACAGCCATAGGTCTGGGCGCCGGTCGAATCGGCAACTTTATCAATGGGGAATTGTGGGGTCGCGTCACCGATGTGCCATGGGGCATGGTGTTTCCATTTGAACGAGCCGGAAATCTACCCAGGCACCCGTCGCAGCTGTATCAGTTCCTGCTGGAAGGCGTGTTGTTGTTTCTGGTTATCTGGATCTATTCCCGTAAACCGCGACCGACCATGGCGGTGTCAGGAATGTTTCTGCTTTGCTATGGCTTGTTTCGCTTCTTTGTTGAATTCTTCAGAGAGCCGGACAGCCATTTAGGCTTTGTTGCATTTAACTGGATGACGCGCGGTCAGCAACTGTGTGTGCCCATGGTCTTATTAGGAGCGTTCTTAATCTGGCTGGCTTACCGACGCCAGGCGAACGCAGCCACTACATGAATACACCAGAGCATCCAGAGCAACAGTACCTCGATCTGTTACAGCTGTTAATTGATCGCGGTGATGAACGTATTGATCGAACCGGGGTGGGCACCCGTGCCGTGTTCGGGCATCAGATGCGCTTTAATCTTGCGGACGGGTTTCCGGTTTTTACCACCAAGCAGGTGTACTGGAAAACAGCCTTCAAAGAAATGCTATGGATGTTGAGCGGCGGTGACAATATTCGTGAGTTGCTGCAGCAGAATGTAAAAATCTGGACTGACTGGCCTTTGAAAAAATATCGGCAAGAAAATAACTCTGATATCTCACAGGCAGAATTTGAACAAAAAATTCTCGATGATGAAAGCTTTGCTAAACAATGGGGCGATCTTGGTCCTGTCTATGGCAGCCAATGGCGACGCTGGAAATCCAATGACGGCACTGAGATTGATCAGGTGCAACAAGTCATTGATGATCTAAAAAATAATCCCACATCAAGAAGAATTATCTGGGATGGGTGGAATGTTGCAGAGCTTGATCAAATGGCTTTGCCGCCGTGCCATAAGCACTACCAGTTTTATGTGAACCAGAACACCAACACCTTAAGCGGCGCCATGGTGCAACGCAGCGCTGATGCGTTTCTGGGTCTGGCCTGGAATATTGCAAACCTTGCCTTAGTGACCCATTTGCTTGCACGGCAATGTGGCTATGAACCGGGAGAGATAGTCTGGTTTGGAATGGATGTGCATTTGTATTTGAATCATATCGATCAAGCCAGAGAGCAGCTGCAGCGAGCTCCCATGCCGTTTGCACAACTTAAAATTGATGCATCGGTGAACTCATTGTTCGACTATAAAATGGAACACTTGAACTTGGTGGGGTATCAGTCGCACGGTGCAATTGCAGCGTCTGTCGCGGTATAGTGCGTCACAGGTAACGGTTTAAGTAACGGATTGTTAATTGTTTGTTGCAAAGTTAAAGAGCCAAATCGGTTTGTCTAATTAAATGAACCACCTACAGAAAAATGGCGATTTGTTGTCCAGTCTGGTTGCTTAAATATACCGTCTGTTGCGCCGATAGCTCAAAGGATTTTCTACCAGAGTATCCTAGTCATGTTGTCAATGCTTCAAAGTAATGTCGGAAGTATCATTGTCGCCAGTTCAGTCATTGCCGGTATGTGCGCAGTGGTGATCGCACGGCGAGGTAAGTAGCCAATTACCGCGTAGTTGGAATGCCTGATTATGAATTTATCGACTGGGGCGGTGTGGTAATCTGACCCCTAGTCATTAAAACGCTGGCAACACTCATGCTTGAAACCGTAAATTACACCGATACAGATGCCCCGGTTCGGTTTGTCGAGTCACTTAGAAAGACAGGTTTTGGTGTATTGCGGAATCACCCGATTCCCCAGGCTCACGTAGATTCAATCTATCAGAACTGGCTTCAGTTCTTTGCTGATGAAAGCAAACACGACTACCGCTTCAGCCCGGAAAAATTTGATGGTTTTTTCGCCGCTCAGGAAGCAGAGGCGGCAAAGGGCCGTCTGGTTCGCGATATCAAAGAGTACTACCACTATTACCCGTGGGGGCGGTGTCCGGATAATTTAAAAAAAGAGTTGGCAGACTACTACCAGCTGGCAGGTGAGTTTGGTGGAACGCTGTTGTCGTGGATAGAATCACACAGCCCGGATAACGTCAAAGCCGGGTACAGCGAGCCACTCCCCGCGATGATGGATGGCAGTGAGCAATCGCTGTTGCGTGTGCTTCACTATCCGCCGTTAAGCGGTGAGGAAACCCCCGATGCCATACGTGCAAGCGCGCATGAAGATATCAATCTGATTACAATCCTCCCGGCGGCGAATGAGCCGGGCCTGCAAGTCAAAGCGCGTGACGGAAGCTGGCTGGACGTACCGTGCGATTTCGGCAACCTGATCGTCAACATTGGCGATATGTTGCAGGAAGCCTCTGGCGGCTACTTTCCGTCAACGACGCATCGTGTGGTTAATCCAGAGGGCTTGTCGCACAACAATTCACGGGTATCGATTCCATTGTTTTTACATCCGCGCCCGGAGGTGGTGTTGTCTGAGCGTCATACCGCCGGGAGCTATCTTAAAGAGCGCCTCGCAGAGCTGCGGCAAGTGGACGAGTAAGCGTTGCTCATGCAGCCAGGTTTTACAAGAGGGTACTAGTGTGCGAATCGCGATGGTCATGGCCATGGACAATAACCGATTGATTGGAAAAGACGGTACCTTACCGTGGCACATATCTGCAGACCTGCAATACTTCAAGCGTATCACCATGGGTAAGCCGATGATCATGGGCCGCAAGACCTATGAATCTATTGGCAGGCCGTTGCCCGGAAGGCACAGTATTGTAGTGACCGGAAATGAACGCTGGTCGGAAGAGAACGTACAAGTAGCGTCATCTCTTGATGAAGCGCTTGAGTGTGCCAGAGCTCATCAGGCCGATGAAATGATGATCATTGGTGGCGCGTCCATTTGTGAAAGTGCCATGCCTTATGTGGAACGACTGTATCTGACCATTATTGATCATGAATTTGAAGGTGGGGACACCTGGTTGCAGAGTTATCAAGCCAATGACTGGATAGAGGTTTCCAGTGAACATAACGATGAAACCGGGCAGGGCGGGTATCGCTTTATCTATTATGTACTAGAGAGAGCAAAGCCGTAACTATTCACTGCGCACCATAAAAACCAGAGACTGTAAACCCGTCGAAAGTTTGAATTCAGTGCATTTCCAACTGAATAGTTACGCAAAGCGTGAAGCGCATAAATGGCAGGTATAAAAACTAACTTAACCCGGGTTAAGTGTCACTGCTTACAGAAAATACTTCTTTATCTTCAAGCCGTAGTGCCGTCAATTTGTTACCCCATGCACAACCAGTATCAAGTGCATAAATGTTATTGTGTTGGTGGTAGCCGAGTGCTGCCCAATGCCCAAACAAAATAGTGTGGTTCACCGCCGTCTGATTATCTATCTCAAACCATGGCACCAGGTGTGCAGGCTGGCTGCCAGGTGTGCCGTTGTAAGTGAAGTTGGGAGTGGCTAGCTTGTCGCAAAAGCGCATTCGAGTTAAGCAGTTGAGTGCATATAGCAAACGCTCGTTAGTGTTTTCAGTGTCGCTCCACGTACCTTCCGAATTACCATATAAAGCCGCCAGTGCGGGTTTGCTGACGGCACTCTGAATTGCCGGTTCCAGCTCGTGTTTGAGCTGCCGCAGTGTTTCCAGTGACCACATTGGGTGAATGCCTGCATGAACTAACAGGTATTCGTT
>CALGJU010000026.1 GCA_937928685.1 uncultured Granulosicoccaceae bacterium | reverse complement strand
ACCAAATTTTAAATGAACTTTTATCCCGACCGTTTTGGCTGGGCAAGCTCTCCATTATAGTAGAGGCTTTCAACCGCCGTCAACCTTTATTTTAACTTTTCGCAAAGTTGCAATGCTTGGTCAGCAGCGGGAGCGAGAATTCTACACGCCCCTCGCTGGATGTCAAACTTATTTTTACTGTTGGTTTGTAGCTGAGCCCTAACAACGGTCACTCGCCCCTGCATTTAACCTATAGAACAAGCTGTTTACTGTAAATATTGACCAGAATAATCATTTCAATTTATTTTGAAATAAACGCCGCAAGTCGGAACGTCAACGATTTAGGAAACTGCCTTTTGTATCAACACTGAGAAAGAGCATGATTTCTATTAAGAGGTTTAATCGTATCTATTGATGCGTGAGATGAGATTATGCGAAATTCTGGGCGATTTGCACTGCAGCCTTGCGAAACACTTAGTCAAAATAATGGAGACTTCAGTAACACCAAACTCTACATCTGAAATATCAGTTAATGGACCCGTCAGGGATGCCTTGAATATTACCCCTTCGCTTCTACACACGGCTTCATGGAGACGATACGACGAACAACAGCGCCACCAGTAGCACCACTAACACCAGCAACACCACTAATAAACCAGCACCAACGCATTCGGCGCTTTTTTAGATCCCAGTAAAGATTCACTACGCCGCTAGAAACGTGACACCGCTTCAGACGAAAGTAAACATGAACAACCTTGTCGCTTAACCTTGTCGCTTATAAGGCTCGTTTATAGGGACATATTATTAATCCCATGCGCATTAGGCACCTGGTACGACTTAAGCACCACTTAATAGGTAAGTATTCATAGAGTCTCTAGTGGATATAAATGCACAGCTATGCAGATCTGAATAATGGCACCACAATTTCTTTCGATCATTTAACCTAGTCAATGTAGACAGGCACAGAGACAGCCAGCCGCTAAGCAGTTGAAAAATATACACTTACCACTTATTTGCTGAAATCTCCATTTATTGACCAATTCAAGTTAAGAACTTATCCTAAGTATCTTGTATTTCCTAGAGAAGCTCTCTTGACGCAGCATAATAAAAGTATCGGTACGCAAGTACTGGTCGACTACAAACGTACGTCGAGCCAACTCAACGAATCTCCAGCTCCAGCCAGGCGCACTGTTCGTGCACCTGCGAAGGCAAGTCTGAAAACAGATAGCGGCACCACTTCCGGCAACGGACGGATTCGCAAAGGTATCGCGCTGTGTGCTTTTGTTGCGGTCGGCGGTGTGGCTATAGATAAGGTATTTTCTGATTCGTCGCCCATTGCGGCGCAACCGGCCAAACTGGCCTCGATCGAGCTGGCGCCAAGCGAAACCGTGGTAGCGAATACAGTCGATGCGCTTGAGCAAACCATTGAAGCGCCGGAGACAGAATTTGTTTTCAACCCCAACAACACGCGAACCGCTGGATCGGAAAGCTTGTCTGATGTGCCATTTGTAGAAGTACCGGAAATTGATTCGTTATTTGACCCGGCCGACATTCCAGTGGCAGCGTTTATTAATGCAGCCCCACTGACTGCTGCAAAACCCGAACTTGCGAATGACTACACTCAGGAACCTTCGCAGATTCTGGTACAGATAAAAAAGGGCGATAGCCTGTTTGCCGTACTGGCCAGCCATGGCCTGAGTGGTGGTGAAACGGCAAGCCTGACCACCCTGCCCCATGTTGCTCAGTACCTGACCAACTTGCGACCGGGTGATGAACTTGAGCTCAGCTTTGATGGCAGCCACCGATTGACTGGCGTAACAAGAGAAATAAATCTCGAGAAAACACTGCACATTACTCGTGCTGCAGACAACAAATTTGTATCGACACTTGATATCCAGCCGCTGGAACGATCCATTCAGGTTGCAGACCTTAAACTTGACTCGTCTCTATTTGTAGATGGCGCAGCCGCAGGGCTGTCAGAGTCGATGATTATGGAGCTTTATTCGATCTTTCAGTGGACCGTCGATTTTAATCGCGAAGTGCGTGCCGGTGATGTGGTTACGGTACTTTATGAGTCCTTCAGCAAAAATGGTAAGCGCGTAAAAGACGGCAACATTCTGGCTGCCGAGTACAAGGCAAGTGATTCTACCCACAGTGCATACAGACACGTGCGCAACGGGCAGCGCACCTATTTTGATGCCGATGGCCAAAGCCTAAAGAAACAATTTTTGCGCAACCCGATCAAAGCACGCATTACATCGCGCTTTAACCTGAAGCGTAAACACCCGATACGTCACACAATAAGAGCACATAAAGGCGTTGACTATGGCGCACCGACTGGCACGGCAATCAGTGCGGCCGGTGATGGCCGGGTAGTTTTCAGGGGAGTACGTGGCGGTTATGGCAACACAGTAGAAATTCAGCATGGTGATCGCTACACCACACTCTATGCACATTTAAGTCGATTTCCTGAAGGCCTAAAGAAGGGCTCAAGAGTTTCTCAGGGGCAGGTCATCGGTTATGTAGGCAAGTCCGGCTTAGCAACAGGCCCGCATTTACACTACGAATTCCGTGTTGACGGTATTCATCATGATCCGCAGAAAGTGAAATTGCCGGGCTCAAGCCCTCTTGAGAAAAACGAGCTGGTGGCTTTTAAAGAAAATATTGAGCCACTAAGATCACAACTGGCAAGCTTGCGACAGGACAATGAAACCCTCGCCATGCGATAAGCAGTTAAGCCGCACATATTCTGTTGCCTTATGAAGGCCTATACGTCGGACTCATGTCCGGCACCAGCGTGGACAGCGTTGACGCCGCGCTGGTAGAAGTAAGCACTGATTCGGTGCAGTTAATTGGAACTGCATCCTGCGAATACCCCGCCCCACTACGCTCGCGATTGCTTGAGCTCAACACCCAGCCCACCGTAACACTGGCCAATTTGAGTGAGCTGGATCACCTGGTTGCCGTCAGCTTTATACAAGCGACCACCCTGCTGCTTAAAAATTGCACCGTAGAGGCGAATCAGATCATCGCGATTGGCTCGCACGGGCAAACTATTTTTCACAGCCCGGAAACCGAACCCGCCACCACAATGCAAATCGGCGACAACAGCTTAATAGCCACGCGCCTTGGCATAGACACGATTGGTGATTTCAGGCGTGCAGATATTGCTGCGGGTGGACAGGGCGCGCCGCTAATGCCCGCCTTCCATCAGGCGGTTTTTGGCAACGATAAACTGCGATTTGTACTCAACCTGGGTGGCATTGCGAACATCACCATTCTTGGTTCGGACCACGTTACCGGCTTTGATACCGGCCCGGCCAACACTCTGCTCGACGCGTGGATAGCGAAAGCCTTAGCAAAAACCTACGACCGCAACGGCCAATGGGCGCGCACTGGCAATCTGGATCACGAGCTATTAAACCGGTTGATGGCGGACGATTACTTTGCGCTGTCACCACCCAAGTCCACTGGCACAGACTATTTTAATCTGCAGTGGCTGGAAAAGCAGATACCCCAGAATATCGGCGCGAACCACGTACAAGCGACCCTCACCGAACTTACCGTACGCACGGTGGCAGATGCGATAGGCAAGTGCACAAAACACCATGCGCAACACAAAACGCCAAATACTGAAGTGCTGGTGTGTGGAGGCGGCGCTCACAACCAGTATCTTATCGAGCGACTCGAGCACAATTTGCCGGATTACGTAATCCAGCCGACTTCATCACAGGGATTGGACGGTGACTTTGCAGAGGCAATGGGTTTCGCCTGGCTGGCTTACCGGTATATGCAGCAACTGCCTGGCAATCTGCCCTCGGTGACGGGCGCAAGCGCGCCAGTGGTACTCGGAGGGCGATACGTGGGCAACCGCCTTCAATAGTTAAAGATCACCCCGTAACGCTTCTACACCCACCACCAGCTGGTGGTAGGTGTACCAAAGTGTTATCACACAAACAAAATTTTAGACTGAGAACGAAGATCCGCAACCGCAGGTAGTGGTCGCGTTAGGGTTTCTTATCACAAACTGTGAGCCTTCCAGCCCTTCTGTGTAGTCAATCTCTGCGCCTAGTAAATACTGATAGCTCATTGGATCTATGAGTAGCTTTACGCCCTCTTTTTCTACTGCAGTATCACCGTCGTTAATTTCTTCGTCGAACGTGAAGCCATACTGAAAACCGGAACAGCCTCCGCCAGAGATAAACACTCTCAGCTTAAGCTCAGGGTTGCCTTCCTCTTCGATCAGGCCTTTCACTTTCAGCGCTGCAGCCTCAGTGAACACTAATGGATCGGGGAACTCACCATCCATCTCGGTTACGTTGCTTTCTGCTTCTGCACTCATCGTATTTGACGCTCGGGGTTTTGCTCAGTGGTTAAAATGTAGCATTACCTGACAAAATCAATCAAGTATTTTCACTAAAGCGAAAGATCTAGCTTCCATTTCACGCAAAAACACCGCCACGCAGTTAACCTTTCCAAAATGTTATGTGAGCACGACATCCGGCGGTTTCTGCCCTTGTTGGACATAGACAACACTCGTAATAGAGGGTTAGCCTTGTTGTGGCTCGCATCACACACCACCAGATGTTGTGATTTTCGCTCATAAACGGTCAAAGAAACCTTTCCTGGCGATCTACAGCAGGTGATCCGCTCAGCCCTCTTTCCCTCGATAAAACCAGCGTCAAACGATTACACAGCGGCAATAAACCTCCGTAGAAGCGGTATTTTGGCAAAAAAACACCGATCTAAAAGCACTGATTAACGACTAAATTCAATAAGTTACATTTGTTATGTCACGTGAATTCGACATTTGTATGTCAACGTAATAACATTTACCCACTGGAGCAGCGTTCACCAGCACTCCACTGAACTTATAGCGAGATATGCCATGAAACGAATACTAATCTTCTCTGCAACTGCTTTTATCGTGAGCCTTTGTACTGTGGGTTTCACGGCCAAAATTAAAAATATCGGGACGATAAAAATCGAAAATAACCCGGCCCACTTTGCGGTGAATAACTGCCACATCGGCAAATTCTACGAAGAAGTTCATCTGTATGCAGGATCCGGCGTACTTCCTGATGGCAAGAAGTTCGAAATTTCTGCTGACGGTAATGGCGGCTGGGTAGAAATGCATGTTGGCGCGGGCTCCGGCTCACCACACGCTTTCTACACCTCTACTTTGTCTAACCCGGAAGAGTCCATTACGGTTGATGCAAAGCAGGTGGTGATACGCGGCAGCTTTGACGAGGCGATTTCCGAGACTACTGGAATCCCGTTTGAACTGACTGCAACTTGCGAAAGCTAAGCGCCTAGCTCCAATCAAACGTACCCGTGCCCACCACGGCGCGGGTCAACTTATAAAAAAACACCGCACCGGTCACCGGGTTTAGTTAAGACTGAACCAGTAGTTCAAATCAAGCCACTTCACTATCTGATCACCACCGCTCACTGCAGCCCCTAAATACCCGGGCACATCCGGCAACAATCGATTTGCAGCAGTAAACTGCAGGGATTGATGACCCACTACCCTATCTACCAGCAGCTCGTGCACACCTGATGGAGTTTTACACTGCAATACATGGTGCTCCTGTGGTTGCTTAGCGCCAAACGCAGATTTTTTTCTGACCCCGACGAGACTGGCAAGCGATAACGTTTTATCACCTGACCACATACTTACCTGCACTATCTGAGCAGCGCTAAGCGCAAACTGTTGTTGTTGCACCTCTACGACTAATACCTCCTGAACACTTGCCAGGCGCGGCAACGTTAGCCGATACCGAGCGCCACGGTCATCGCTTTCTACCGCCACTGTCGCACCGTGACGAACCGCAAGCTGCAACAAAGCAGCAATATCTATGGGGGCACCATCCTGGTCAGACAAAACGCTCGGATAACTGCTGTCATTCTGTTCAAACTGATCCCAACCGGCCTGCGCTGTCCGCTGCCACGGGTTGCTTGATCTGACTTCGGCACCATGCACGGTGACACCGGCGCCGTTATCTATAATCTCAACGCTGATTGCAACGTCTGTTTGCACAAATTGCACTTCAAGCATTGGCAGCTCTGACTTGCCTTTGGCCAACCGCTCTGCACTCGGCTCAAATCCGCTGGCTACAATGCTTTGCAACAGTGGATCTAGCGCACACAACAATTGACTGGCCAAATCACGATGAATTTCCACTTCACCGCTTTCAAACGCAAACTGAACGCGACAAGCGTTCTCTTTGGCTGTCGCGGTTAATGAGGCAATCAGTGAGGCTCGCATTGACTGCAGTCCCACCTGCGCTGCAGCGCTCAGTTGACGACCGAGATGACCGATTGAAGCAGTTTGAGAACGAGTGATTTCAGCCAGCTCATCTGCCAGTAGCTGCAGCCCGGCAGCGTTATCTGCTATCGCGCCAGTATTGTTGTTTGCGGTCTCATTAAGCGCGGCGTCTAGTTTTTTCTGTAACGCTATAAGCCGATCATGTTTACTATTGATCGCGCTATAACAGTGGTCTGCACGCGCAAAGTGTTTAGGCCAATTGCTGGCCGGGTTAGTGACGGCTGGCTCATTGCCAACAATGACCAAACCCGGAGGCTCACTGGTTTGAGATTGAGCGCTTCCAGCGTGCGCACTATTGTCTATAGTCACCTGATCAACAAGTGAATCATCAGGCAACTTTTTGAAGGCCAGACGATTTCCAACACTAAACGTGTCATTAGCTGATGCGTCAACAGCGCCAGCCAATTTTAAGCGATCAATTAAATCACTGCTGTCGCCTGCGGATTCATTGTTTCGCAATCGATCGATGTCATCACTGAGCCACTCAACGGATTCGATGGCCAGATCAAAAAAACCTTGTGACGGAGGTGCATCACTGTGCCTTAAGTCGAGCATGGTTGATTCCAGATAGTGCACCATTGTTGACAGTGTGGGCTCACCCACCTCTTCTGCACTTTGCTTCAGTGAGTGAAGCAACCTGCTGATATCACCGTGTAGCCTGCTGGAAGCAAACGGTGCTCCGCGCCAGCGTTGAAATAGCTCAAACAGCCTGGGTAGTAATTCTTCCGCTTCATTGAGAAAGCTATCAAAGTATTCGCCGTGCTGGTGGTCGCTTTGAGTGCGATCATTACTGGCAGATAAAGCCACTTTAATTCTCGCCGTGACGTCGACCACCAGGTTTGGCATTGGTTTCTGCCCGACCAGTGAATCAATACCGAGTGTTGCAGCAATAATTGCCTCTTGCACCAACAGGGTTTCAGACTGATTGAGCGTACTGTTCTCTGATTCGGTTAAAAATTGAGCCAGAGGTGTGAGCAGCTCAGTAAGCTCATCAATGCCCTTCTCTGAAACAATATCTACCAGCTGATTTAACGCACTAATGACGCTGTTATCAGGCATTAAATTGCCGGAACTGCCCAATGCGGTATCAAGCGCCTGTTGAATAACGTCAATATAGGAATTGCCGCGTGCGGCAAAATCAGACGAATCTGTATCAAAGTCTGCAGAAGCTTCTATCGCTGAAGTAGAAGCCTGGGCTTGAGCACTGCGCCTATGCTCTTCACCTTCCACAGACGTCTGTTCCGAACCCTTATCTAAGAAATCAAACTGATACAACATTTGCTGTTCAACCAACTGAAGCGATGTGACACATGACTTAAGTATTTCCGGTGTGGCAGGTTGCTTTAGATACTGCGTAACCTCTTGCAAATTATCACGCGCCGAGTGAACACCGGTAAGCATTAAATGACGCTTTAGGCTGTCGACTTTATCAATATACTCTGTAAGCGAACCATCAGAAATAAATGTAGCTTCATCACCAAGCTGTTCGATACAGCTGTGCAATTCACTCCACAGCACGTCGGTACTGCTCTTTAGCCAAATATCTCCACTCTGGAGTTCCTGCTCCCGGTGAGACTCCAATATTTGCAAAGCCGCCGTGACCTCAAATTCTGCCTCAAGCTTCGATGAGTGCTCGCCTTTATAGTCCTCACACTCAATAGTGCAAAGTAAATTACACAGCAATTGATCGACGCTCTCCTGCATACCCAGCACCGGCGCCTGACTGCCGGCAAATGCTGCCATAACTACTTTTTCAATTTGCTTAAATACCTTAAAGACAGCAGGCCTTAACTCACCAGCTGAAACATTCACTGACTCTGCGTACGCACTACATACCAGCCAGAAACCCCGGGCTTTATCATCTGCTGCAAATCGCGCCAGCTGTTCAAAGTACTCAGATAACTGCTGCAGTTTCAGCAAACGTTTTTCACCGCGATAAATACTCAGCACCAGCTGACTGAATTCCAAATAGCTTGCATCACGGGAAAAATGATTTTCACTGGCAACCGCTTCGAGACCGTCACTGCGAAACTGCTGCAGAGATTCGAATGGCACCCGGTACGGTGCAGGCACAGCCAGCAACGTCTCACTCATTAACGGGCTGCCACGCAGTGCAGCAAACTCATTAAAGCCGCCCAACAACAGCGTAGTACGTTCTTGTTTATGCTCAGCGAGGTCTGAAATATAGGCCGCAAGCTGTAGCAAACCATATCGCAGCACTTCCACATTTCTATGGTCCGGGTGCGTTGCAACATAGCTCTTTGCGCTGATCAACTCATCGACATACAGCTGCCCGCACTCAACCGTTGAGAGTGATGCTCTTACGCTTAAGAGTTCTCTTGAGAGCTCCTCTGACAACGACTGACTGAAGCCGGACGAATCAATGTTCTCTATGCAGCTTAGTACTTGATCCCTCACAGACACAAGCTGCTCAGACAAGCTCTGCAGGTCAGACGCTACATCTGTAAATGAAGACAGGCTATCGCTCAAGCGCGGTGTCTCCACGTAGCTTAAAACCCGCGACAGAATCATCCAGCCTTGCGGCCATTGACTGTAGCTCAGCAATATCTTGCGTGAGTGACGCTGTCAATTCACTGTAGCCATTGCCCGCTTTGTCCAACGCGACGATACGTTCAGCAGACAACGATAATTCACTTTTTTGTTCCGCTAGATTGGCCAGCGCCTTGTGTATGCCTAACTGCAACGAACCCGTGTGATTCGCCAACTCGTTACCCGCGATAGAGGCGTCATGGGTATGTTGTGCACTATTGTTTATGTTCAGTGTGCTGGCTTTGAGCGATTCTGCCGTCTCTGTAATATCCTTCTGCAGCAAGGCGATTAAACCATCAGCGTCGCCTGCAATCTGTACAAGTTGCCCGGTGAGCTGATGAACATCGTCAAACAATCCGACGGTGTCAGCAGGCAGATCATCAAGATAATCCCCACTATGCGCTTCAGATTCAGTCATTTTTAACGACACGTTAAGCGCTTGCAATCGCGTTTGCTCTGCCAATTGCCTTAGCTTGCGAGTAGATTCGGTCACATTGCCCGCTGTTACAAGAAGACGGTGCATTCTTCCACTGCTGAGCTCCACTTGCGCGGACACAGTGGCGAGAGACGCCGACACCTCATGGCTTCTGGCAGCGGCGGACTCTGACTTGCTGTTGAGATCAGCGACCAGCCGGTCAGTGTTGCTTAATAGTGATTGTTGCTGCTGGAGCAATGTCGACCTGACACTAAGGCTGTCTGAAAGCTCCGCTGTTCGTGACTGACGCTGTATGTCTTTCTGCGCAAGCGAGTTGGCGATACCGTCATGCTGATGTACAAGTTCCGTAATTCTGCCCGCAACACCACGAGTCATCTTAACCAAATGCTGCATCACTGCAGCAGATCTGTTCACTGACTCAGCCACGGCCTTGCTGACGCCATGTTCAGACGCGCGAACCGGGTGCCGCAGATCACCCTCAGCCAGTGCATCAATATCGCTAAGCAGTGCTTCTACGTCTTCAGCTTCATGTAAGGTTACCTCGGGTGGAGTCGAGTCTTCAGCCACTCCGCTAATTGAACGCACTATTCTCCACGCCGCTAACACAGACATTAACAACGCTGTAAAGAGCCCGGTTATCGCGAGCAACATATAACGACCGAACTGAACGGCAACATCATTGAGTGCATTGTTGAAGTTATTTAGAGATCGCTTTGCCTGATCAAGTGCTTCAAGCACAAATGCACTACCTAATGGTGACGCACCTGCCTTATTCGAATTATTTTCTGCGATCACTGGCTGGCGGTCTTCAGCCTGGAAGCGTATGTCATTCACACGTGCCACATAATCAAGTATTAAATTCTTGGTGTTATAGCCAAACAATGAATCACTGGAGCCGGCACGCGTCATTCGCATTAGATCGCGAGTGAAGTTCTGTTGTTGCTCTAGTGATTGTCCATACTCAATTGTGTTTGCCGTGTTTGACAGTTCGTCCATACGGGTCCACACAGACGCTATGTTATCCACAAGCCTTCTGAGTGGAACTGATTGAGTTCCTTCAATTACTCGTGTGCGGATCAAATCAAAATCATCAGCTAATGGCTTAACATCTGACAGCACCACGTCGACGGACTGAACAGGTGCTTCATTGGGTGCAGCAGGCATAGCTCCAACTGCCAATACATTGTTTCTCAATAAAGCGTCTCTTGCCGTCATCCAGTCTGCATCAACGGCTCTGGCGGCATTTTCAATATTTTTAGAGGACAGAAAGTTAAAAAAGCTTGATGCTGAATTACGTAGATTCTGGGACTGCTGATCACCAGTGCTAATCAGTGTTTGCAGCGCTTTTATCACGCTCTCTTGGCGAGAGGCAGGTGACTCTGCCAATCTGCTGATCTGGCTCAACGTATTAGATATTTCAGCAGCGCGTTGTTGCCGCTCTGAATGAGCTTCCTGCAGTGACTGCAAAGATAAAAGCAAGGCCAGACTTAACAGCAACGCTATCACTGCTATCGAGATCAGCGCTAACGGCAAACGCATTTTTTGCCTCGAGGCGCTCAAACCGCTTCGCACTCACGCAGGAATTTCGTCAGCCGCAATAACTCCGGCAAATTTATTAGCGCTATCAGTTGATTGTCATAGCAACATACCCGCTGAATGGCCCGATGCTCGGCTATTTCCGGCGCATTGCTCGAAACACGCATCGCCTCATCCTCTTCAGGTAAATTACACAGATTGAGTATTTTTTCCACCGCCAGCAAAAAAGTGCTGCCAGCAAGCTTGACGACGACGGAGCGACCGCGAAGCGGGTGCTGTCTGCGGTCCTTTGCCCGATGCTTTGCGTCAGGCTGAAAATACCTGCCGACATCAATCACCGGTACCGGATTCGACTGATACACCGCCAGACCTGCAAACCACATCGGGGCGCCGCTGACTTCAGTGCAATTTGGAGATTCAATGACTTCAACCACTGATTCTGTGGCCAGACCATAGTGCGCACCGAGACATTCGAACAACAAGACGCGTGAAGATGGTGATGGCGCTATCGAATTCGACGACCAGATCACCGAGGCGTTGAGGGCGTCGGGATGTGTTTCTGCATCAGCCACCCGCCAGCACCACACTTATAAGTGGCGAGTTAAACAGATCTTGCTGAATGTTGGTTGGCTGTAGCACTGCGCACCCTTGACTGACGTGTCGAACCAATCAATCACTGGTTTGACAAATTGTTGAGTATCTTCATCTGCCCGCTATGGCTCGGACTAGCCGCGAACTGTAGCTTAACGGCTACACAGCTTCAACAGTAGCGAAACAAGAGAAATAGACAATTAGTTTATTTATCATACACTTGCTCCCATATGACGAAGAACTGATGACAGCCGGTGCGAGCCATCGTCCGAAACTGGCGATGAAACCGATACAATGGTGGCATTGACAGCATTCAGCACAAGACACCAACAGAGATTCTATGAGCATAAAAATCGCCGTTTTAATGGACCCGATCGAACATATCAAGGTGGCGAAAGACACCAGTCTGGCCATGATGCTCGCCGCCCAGAAGCGCAACTGGTCAGCGTACTATTTGCGCCGACAGGATTTATTTATGCGCAACGGCAGACCGGCGGCAGCCATGCAAAAAGTCACCATGTACGATGACAAGGACCATTGGTACGACGCAGAGCCAGCTGCCGAGATGTTTCTCGATGAACTCGATTGCATTTTAATGCGGCTCGACCCGCCGTTTAACATGGACTATGTCTACGCGACCTACTTTCTGCAGCGCGCTCAAGACGCGGGAACACTGGTGCTTAACGATCCAGCCGCGCTGCGCGATATCAACGAAAAAATGTACACCGCATGGTTTCCCGATTGCTGCCCTCCTACGCTGATCACCAGCCGGGAAGACAAACTGCGAGCCTTCCACCAGGAACACGGCGATATCATTGTTAAGCCTCTGGACGGGATGGGCGGATCATCCATCTTTCGATTAAAGCCCGACGATCCGAATGTCAGCGTTGTACTTGAAACCATGACACTCTTTGGCGAGCGGCAGATCATGGCGCAGCGCTATATTCCTGAAATTACTGAAGGAGATAAACGTATTCTGGTGGTAGACGGGGTGGCGGTATCGCACGCATTGGCTCGCATGCCGGCAGCCGGCGAAACACGCGGTAACTTAGCCGCGGGCGGTACCGGAGTCGCAGTTCCATTGTCAGATCGTGATCGCGAAATTGCAGACACCATCGGGCCTGAACTGGTAAAAAAAGGCGTTCTGTTTGCCGGTATTGATGTGATCGGAGACTGGGTCACTGAAATCAATGTCACCAGCCCTACCTGTGTCCGCGAGCTCGACGAGCAATGCAACCTGGATATTGGATCGCAATTTATGGAAGCCATTGAAAAGCGCTTAGGCTGACATCAAATTAGACGTCTAATGACGGTTTGCAAAACGATGGAAACATCGCTTCGAGACATGCTTCTTCGATGTTGTTACGGTTTCGCTGGAGCGGCTTGCACTGACTGACGTGCCAGATATCCCTCGCTGACGCTGGCGGGTTTATCACAGACATAGCTAAATGCCGCTCGTGAAACCGGCAGCGTGACAACAAATAGAATAACTAAACTGTTAGACTTTAATTTACCACCTAACGCCTGCGGAAATAACGGTAACCCCGCCATATGACGAATGATGCCAAGGCCCAAATGCAGTCTCCTTACTGGCAATCGCTAGAGCGAAGTAAATAATATGGATCTCACCAATCACTTTCTGCTTTCAATGCCGGGTCTTAACAATTCCTGGTTTGATAAAACGATCACCTACCTGTTTGAGCACAATGAAGACGGTGCCTTTGGCTTTGTTATCAATCGCCCCGCCTCTTTGCTGGCAGGTGAGGTATTTGACCAACTGGATATCGACTGCATAAATGCGCTCGATCGGCAGGCGACTGTGTATGAAGGCGGCCCTGTAGACAAGGAAAGAGGGTTTGTGCTCTTCCCGAGCGACGAACTTACCACCGATGCTGAGGCCTGCAGCCAGGGCACCGGCGTCACGTTGGCAGGCTCCACTGATATTCTGACTGAAATTGGCAATGGCAATGGTCCGATAAACTATCTACTGCTACTGGGCTATGCCGGCTGGGAAGCAGGCCAACTCGAGGAGGAAATGGCCAGCAATAGTTGGCTGACCTGTGAAGCCAGCCAGGAGATTCTGTTCGCTGATGATATGGACAAAAAATTCAATCTGGCTGCCAGCACACTGGGTATACAATTCGATCTGATCTCCTCCGAAGCCGGACATGCATGAGCCCGATCAGCCCGACAATCAGCCGCAGCCGGACTCCCCTGAAATAAACCACTATCTGGGATTCGACTTCGGCGAAAAGCGTATTGGCGTCGCCATTGGTCAGTCGAGCACCCTAACCGCCAACCCGATTTGTGTGGTGCGAAATATCAATGGTCGACCCGAGTGGGATAAAATCGCCGCTATTATTGATGAATGGAAGCCTGATGCATTGGTGGTGGGGCTGCCGTTAGACGACAATGGAGACATTCAGCGTTTGACGCAGCTGGCCAAATCTTTCGGCAAACATTTACGCAGACGCTACGAACTGTCAGTGCACTTTTGCGATGAACGCTTCAGCTCCAACGAGGCGTCACGAATAATTGCCGATAACAGACATCATCACCAAAGACGCAAAGCAACACGCGAAGACTCCGATACAATAGCGGCCGCTTTGATACTGGAACAATGGCTTAATGACCCTACTTGAGAAAATTAATCCTGCCGGGGTCGAAAATATGATCCGGCAAATGGCTGAGTCGCTGAAACTTCAACTTGGCAGCGACTACCAATCGGCCAAAATGCTGGGCATAAAAACCGGCGGTGTGCTTGTCGCCCAGCAACTGCATGAGGCGCTCAAGCTTGAAGAGGAAGCCGGCGAGCTAAACATTTCTTTTTATCGTGATGACTTCAGTCGCATCGGTTTGCACCCGCAGGTGGGCGCATCAAAAATTCCTTTTTCGATTGAAGGTGAAATTATCATCCTGGTTGACGATGTACTGTACAGCGGGCGAACCATACGCGCAGCCATGAACGAAATTTTTGACTATGGCCGACCGGAGAAAATACTACTCGCCACATTAGTCGACCGCACAGGGCGCGAACTCCCGATCAATGCCGATGTGATTGGCCGAAGCATGGACTTACCACAGAGCCACCAGGTTAAACTGCGTGACGACATGAGTTTAGAGATATCACAGCGATGACTGACATGAAAGCACAGCAGGCCATTGCTAAACCAGACATCATGCGATCCACTCAGGATGACATTCAACTGACCGAAGCAGGTGAGCTTAAACACTTTCTAACGATCGAAGGCTTAAAGAAAGAACGCCTGATTGAAATACTCGATACCGCCGAAAGTTTTGCCGGTGTAAACGATAAGGCAGCCAAGAAAGTACCCCTACTGCGCGGCAAAACAGTGGCCAATCTGTTTTTCGAAAACAGCACAAGAACAAGAACAACTTTCGAGCTCGCCGCAAAGCGTTTGTCTGCGGATGTATTAAATATTAACGTTAACGTATCGGCAGTGACTAAAGGTGAAACGCTGCTTGATACGTTAAGAAACCTGCAGGCGATGCAGTGCGACATGTTTGTGGTAAGACACTCATCGTCAGGTGCTGCACACTTTATTGCCAGCCATGTGGAACCGCACATTAGCGTTATTAATGCAGGTGATGGACAACACTCACACCCTACGCAGGCGATGCTTGATATGTTTGCCATTCGCCGCAACAAAGGCGATTTTTCACAACTTAAAGTGGTGATCGTCGGTGATATACTCCACTCACGCGTGGCACGCTCCCAGATTCACGCATTGAACATTCTCGGCACCGGCAATATCACCGCTGTTGGCCCTAAAACACTGTTGCCACAGCAGATGCGGGAACTGGGCGTGCATGTTCGCCATGATCTTGATGGCGCGTTGGTCGGTGCTGATGTGGTTATCGGGCTGCGCTTGCAAAAGGAACGCATGCGCTCTGCACTGCTGTCTACTGAAGATGAGTACTACCGAAGCTTCGGACTCACAGAACGCAGAATGCGGCTTGCCAAACCTGATGCGATTGTGATGCACCCGGGCCCAACCAACCGCGGTGTAGAAATCGAAGCGTCGGTTGCTGACGGACCGCAATCGATCATTCTAGAGCAAGTCACCGGAGGTATTGCGGTACGCATGGCAATTATGTCGATCGCCATGGGCAACATTGAAAAATCACTTGCAGCTAACTCAGCGGTGCAATCATGAGCAGCACCTCTATTGTTAACTGCCGCTACTTTGATGAGAATCAAAAAGAAATCCAGCAAGGCACTGTGCAATACACCGACGGCGTCATCACCCACGTCGGCAATGCAGATGATCAAATCAGTTCTGAACACACCATCAATGCGCAAAACAATCTACTGACACCAGGTCTAATTGATTGTTACGCGCGTTTGCGTGAACCTGGATTCGAAAAGGCTGCGACTATCTCAAGTGAGACCCTGGCAGCCGCTAAGAACGGTATCACCACGCTTTTCTGTTCTCCGGATACTGACCCGATTATTGATGAACCCGGTACGGTTGAACTGATCAAACGTCGCGCAAGCGCCGCGATTGGCGTTAAGGTGCTGCCGATTGGTGCACTGACTTCAGGCTTGCGCGGTGAACAGCTCAGTGAAATGCAAATACTGTTTGATTCCGGCTGTATTGCGTTTAGCAACGGCGACAATCCAATCAGTGACAATCAGGTACTGCGCCGAGTCATGGAGTACAGCGCAGGGTTTAACCTGAATCTTATTATTGCACCACAAGACCCATGGCTCTCTGGTGGTGTTGCACATGAAGGTTCTGTATCAATACGACTTGGCCTGCCCGGTATCCCCTCAGCCGCAGAGACCGTCGCACTTTCTCAACTGATAGAGTTATGCTATCAAACCGGTGCTCGGGTGCACTTTTCAAGATTGTCCTCTCAGCGAGGGGTGAACCTTGTGAGTCAGGCCAAGAAAGACAATATCGCTGTCACTGCCGATGTGGGTATAGATCATTTATTTCTTACCGAAATGGACACCAGTGACTTCAATAGTCTGTGTCACACATCACCGCCGTTCCGATCTTATGCTGACAGAGAAGCACTTCGGGAAGGCATAGCAAGTGGTGTCCTGGATGCCATTTGTTCCAATCATGCACCGCATGAATCGGATGCAAAACTCACCCCGTTCGCAGAGAGTCAACCGGGCTTATCTTCACTTGATAGCTTTACCGGCTTGCTCATCAAGCTTTCCAGAGAAACGGATATTGCTCTACCAGTATTACTAGAACGCGTGACTACAGGTCCGGCCAAATGCTTTGGCTTGCCACAGGGCAGGCTTGAAGTGGGGGCACCGGCAGACATTTGTATTATCAATACCGAATCAGACTGGGAGTTTTCCCTCGACACTATGTTGAGTGCCGGCAGGAACAGCCCGTATGAAGGATGGGACTTTGACGGTCAGGTTGAACTGACTGTGGTTAACGGTAAAACTATTTTTTCTACCATACACGACGACCGATAACTAAAAGACTGCATCTAATTACATCAAAAAAAAAGCCGGGCAAATGCCCGGCTTTTTATTACAAACAAAGATGCGCTTTTTAAGAGGCGACTTTGTACGAGTCGTCATCGGCATCCTTAAGCGACAGGCCGCCCTCTGAGTCGTTCTCAGCATCAGCGTTAGCGCCTTCAGCCAGCTTAAGGCTTAATCGAAGATCATTGACTGAATCTGCGTTGCGCATACCTTCTTCTACCGTAACTTCGCCTGACTTGATCAATCTGAAAATTGCCTCGTCAAAGGTAACCATGCCTTGCTCACCTGATTTCTTAACGAGTTCTTTCATCTCATGAACTTCGCCTTTCTTAATAAGATCAGACATCAATGGCGAGTTAAGCAGAATCTCCACCGCAGCACGGCGGCCATCACCGCTCGGAGTTGCAAGTAAGCGCTGTGAAATTACTGCTTTCAAGTTCAATGAAAGATCAAGCAGCAGCTGGTTATGTCGCTCTTCAGGGAAGAAGTTAATTATTCGGTCCATCGCCTGGTTTGTATTATTGGCGTGCAGTGTCGCAAGACAAAGATGGCCTGTTTCTGCAAAGGCTATCGCATGCTCCATGGTGTGCTCATCTCGGATCTCACCAATCAGAATCACATCAGGTGCTTGTCGCAGTGTATTTTTCAGCGCTACTTCAAACGAATCGGTATCTGTGCCAACTTCACGTTGAGTTACCAGACAACCTTTGTGCTGATGCACAAATTCCACTGGATCCTCGATGGTGATAATGTGACCTTTACTGTTCACGTTACGATAATCAATTAACGCGGCGAGGCTTGTTGATTTACCAGACCCGGTACCACCGACAAAGATAACCAAGCCACGTGTGATCATGGCTACCTCTTTCAATACTTCTGGCAGGTTCAGTTTTTCCAGCGATGGCACTTCAAACCCGATGATACGAACAACCATACCGGCACTGCCACGCTGCACAAACGCGTTAACACGAAAGCGCGCAACATCGGGAACACTGATTGCAAAATTACACTCACGGGTAACTCTGAACTCCTCTTTCTCTTTGTCATCCATGACGGACCTGGTCAGTGCCATGGTCTGATCTGGAGTCATCTTCTTATCAGTTAATGCGGTGATCTTGCCGTGTAGCCGCATACAAGGAGGAGCACCTGCGGTGATGAACAGATCAGAACCTCCCTCTTCCTGCATTTTATTCAACAGGCTATCAAGGTACTTTTTTGCTGAATCGTTTTCCATTGTTACTCTATGCAGTAGTGTTCGTTTATTTTTATTTTTAGTTCAACAAGCTTAAACAATGGAATCAGGGTTAGCCGCTTTCTTCTTAGCGTCTTCAAGACTGACCACACCTTTTTGAACCAACTCTTTGAGGTTTTGATCAAGCGTCTGCATGCCTGCAGCCTGACCGGTCTGAATCGCTGAATACATCTGTGCAACTTTATCTTCACGAATCAGGTTTCGGATTGCGGGGGTACCCATCATGATTTCATGTGCCGCGGCTCTACCACCACCAATTTTCTTAAGTAATGTTTGTGAGATCACTGCTTTCAATGACTCAGATAACATTGACCGCACCATTGGTTTTTCACCCGCGGGGAATACATCAATGATTCTATCGATGGTCTTTGCAGCGGAACTGGTGTGCAAGGTACCGAATACCAGGTGGCCGGTTTCTGCTGCCGTGAGTGCCAGACTGATGGTTTCCTGATCTCGCATTTCACCCACCAGAATCGTATCTGGATCTTCACGTAATGCGGATCGCAGCGCTGCATCAAAGCCTTTGGTATCTCTGTGGACTTCGCGTTGATTCACCAGACATTTCTTGCTTTGGTGTACAAATTCTATGGGATCCTCAATCGTCAGAATGTGGCCTAACTCTGTCTCGTTTTTATAATCCATCATGGCGGCGAGCGTGGTCGATTTACCGGAACCGGTGGGCCCGGTTACCAATACGATGCCACGCGGAAACTCTGAGATCTGCTGGAAGATCGGAGGGGCACCAATCTGCTCCAGTGTCAGTACTTCACTCGGAATGGTTCTGAATACTGCACCTGTACCGCGAGCATGGTTAAACGCATTGACACGAAAGCGCGCGATGTCCGGCAGTTCGAAAGAGAAATCCACCTCAAGTGCCTCTTCAAACTCTTTGCGCTGCTTGTCATTCATGACATCGTAGACCATTGACTGTACAAGGCCTGCATCTAGTTCTGGCACGTTGACCCGGCGTATGTCGCCATCAACACGGATCATCGGCGGCAATTCTGCCGATAAATGCAAATCCGAAGCGCCGTTTTTCACGCTGAAGGTCAGAAGCTGTGAAATATCCATTGATCGGTCCTGGTGTTTCTCGTTAAATTCAAATGTGCACAAGTGGTATTCGTGCATCCATGAGAACCTATCGACACACCGCAGGAATTTATTAAGCCCTTGATGATCAGGCTGTGACTCTAAATGGGCGTGGACACGTCAAGAACGATGACCTAGGCTACAAAATTGATTAAAAAGCACTTTGTGTCTTGCTGCTATCTCATCAAACTACTGCAACGACACATCGGCCAACAGCAGGCAGGCTTCACATTCACCTACTTTCCGGATCAACATGCCCCAAACAGATGCCACTGAAGGTTCAGTAGCCGACCACATCAACAGCGTTCGTGACAACATCGCCCATATTGAGCAAACCTACCGTCGAGCGCCCGGCAGCGTGCAACTACTGGCCGTCAGTAAAACCAAACCCTCGTCACTGATCAGAGCAGCCGCAGCAGAGGGGCAAATAGCGTTCGGCGAAAACTATGTCGAGGAGGGTATTGAAAAAAGCATCGAACTCAAAGCGCTGAACCTGACATGGCACTACATTGGCCATATTCAATCGAACAAAACCAAACCAATCGCCAGCCACTACGACTGGGTACAAAGTGTTGATCGATTAAAAATCGCCACGCGTCTGGCCGAGCACCGATCCGCCGACCAAAAACCGCTGAATGTCTGTATTCAGTTGAAATTGGATGATGAGGACAGCAAATCCGGCTGCTCAACCACCGAACTGGAATCCTTGGCAGAATTCATCGATTCTGCCCCCACCCTGACGTTGCGCGGAATAATGACCATTCCTGCACCACGTGAAAACCTTGAGCAACAACGTGAAGTATTTGCCGAACTCCATCGTTGGTATCAAACACTACAATCCAACCATTCAGACGTAGACACGTTATCGATGGGAATGTCAGGCGATATGGAGGCCGCCATTGCCGAAGGGGCAACAATGGTCAGAATAGGCACCGCAGTGTTTGGCAAGCGCGACAAACGCTAGCCAATTCCACCTCTTTCAATAAGACAGTTCCGCAATATTTCGGGACCCGACAAAAAAACCGTTATCATTGCCCATAGACTAAAATCATCTCTGTAAACCCTAAGGATTCCCATGGCTAATTCAAACCCGCTTGTCGCTGCTGTAGAGATTGGTCAGAGCCTCTGGCTGGACTACATACAACGCAGTATGATCCAGAGCGGTGAGCTTGATCGCTACATCAAAGAGGATCAGCTGCAGGGCATGACTTCCAACCCGTCTATCTTTGAAAACGCCATCGCTAACACGAACGAGTATGACGCTGAGATTGAAACCATTGTAAAAAAAGCCCCCGGGGCCACGCCAATGGATATTTTCAAACAACTGGCGGTCGCTGACATTGGCACTGCCGCTGATGCGTTTAAGTCGGTGTATGCCAATAGTCGTGGTGACGACGGCATGGTCAGCCTTGAAGTATCACCCAACCTGGCGCATGACAAGGAAGGCACAATCGCCGAAGCAGTGGAGCTGCACGGGCTTCTCAATCGACCGAACGTAATGATCAAAGTACCGGGCACCGCAGAGGGCGTAGAGGCATTTGAAGAACTTACAGCACGCGGCATCAGTGTCAATGTGACTCTGCTGTTCTCTGTGGAGCGCTATAAAGAAATTGTTCAAGCGTACGTGCGCGGACTGGAAAGACGCGCTGCTGACAACCAGCCAATTGACAAGATTGCCTCTGTGGCAAGCTTTTTTGTCAGCCGCGTCGATGTTCAGGCTGACAAAGCACTCGAAGCCCACAGCAATCAGGAGGTTGCCAAAACGCTGATGGGCAAGGTCGCCATTGCCAATGCCAAAGTGGCTTACAGCTACTATCAAAATATTTTCAATAGCCCACAGTTCGCCAAGCTGGCTGCCGCGGGCGCCATACCACAACGCTTGCTCTGGGCCTCTACCGGCACCAAGAACCCTGAGCTCAGTGACGTCTACTATATAGAAGAGCTCATGGGGCCACACACTGTGAATACGGTACCGCCAAAAACCATGGATGCTTTCCGGGATCACGGTGTGGTTGAGAATCGCCTCGAAAATAACCTTGATACTGCACAGGCAACGCTCGATAAACTTACCGAGTTGGGTATTAATCTGCCTGAAATCACCAATAAGCTTGAAGCGGATGGCGTAGCATCATTTAGTGAAGCTTTTGATCGCCTGTTGAGTGCGATCGATGCTGAAAGCAGCAAGTACAAAGCCTGATTACTGTTCACCTCACATTCGAGCACTGACATTGAAGATAGCGTTTATCGGTTGCGGCAATATGGCCCGGAGCCTGATTGGTGGCTTGATAGCCAACGGCTTTCCAGCCACTGATATTGTGGTCGCAGACCCCTACACAGAATCCACTGATGCTGCGGCTAATAAGTGGAATATTGTCGTCGCAGAAAACAACGGTCAGGCGATAAGTACCGCCGATGTGGTGGTGCTGGCGGTGAAACCACAGCAAATGAAAAGTGTATTAACGGATGCTGTCGAGCAGCTTGATTCGCAGCTATTGGTATCTGTCGCGGCCGGTATCTTAACTGAAGACATGCAGAAGTGGGGCAACGCCGATAACAACAACATTGCTATCGTCCGATGTATGCCGAACACCCCGGCACTGCTCCAGTCAGGGGCGACGGCACTTTACGCAGACCACAAGGTCACCCAAGATCAACGCATCATTGCTGAAGATATACTCAACGCTGTGGGTATCACTGCATGGGTTGCGAATGAATCACAACTTGACGCGATTACCGCGCTCTCTGGCTCGGGTCCTGCGTACTTTTTTCTAATGATTGAAGCAATGACAGAAGCGGCTCTTGAGATGGGCCTTGAAAAAGACCTGGCCGTGCAGTTTGCCACGCAGACTGCGCTTGGCGCTGCACGCATGGCGAAGGAGAGCGAGTTGGAACCTGCTCAGCTTCGGAAAAATGTAACGTCACCGGCAGGCACCACCGAAGCAGCACTCAATAGCTTCAAAAAAGATAACTTAAAACAAATCGTGTCGCGTGCTATGTCGGCTGCTGATGGCCGTGCACAAGAGCTAGGCAAAGAACTCGGAGATTCACATGGGTAATGTAAGCGGTGCTTTTATTTGGTTGATCACAACGCTGTTCGACATCTTTGCTTTTATAGTAATGCTGCGATTTATCATGCAGTACACACGAGCAAGCTTCTCTAACCCGATAGGCGATGTCATCGTCAAAGCCACTACACCATTTCTTAAACCCCTGAGAAAGGTCATTCCGGGGATCGGTGGTCATGATGTTGCAGCCCTGGTGTTGGTCTTTCTTATATTACTCGTGAAGTTTGTGGTCTTGTCAGCACTTGGTGCCGGCAGTTTTGCAGGCGCACTACCTTATGCCTTGCTCGGCGTATTGAGTACCGCCATTGATGTGTTTTTTATCACCATTCTGGCGCGAGTGATCTTAAGCTGGGTGCAACCCGGCGGGCATGCCTTATCCGGCTTGTTACACAGCGTGACCTCACCGATACTTGACCCGATTCAAAGGTTTATACCGCCATTTAACGGCTTTGATCTGTCACCACTGGTCGCACTGATTATTCTGCAGTTCTTAAAAATTGTGCTGGGTGCTTAACTCAATCATGCCGCCGACTCACTCACATGAATGAATGCTGTCATCGGGTAGCTGTCGTTGCATTGAGACGTTGCATTGAGACACTGAATATTCATGCCTACTAAAGAGCCACAATCAGTGGGGGTGGTCACACCGCAAATAGCCAGGTTCACAGACTCCTTGCTACTTGACTGCGGACAGGTACTTGATGGTCATGAGCTGATCTATGAAACCTACGGCACCCTGAACAAAGAAAAGAACAACGCGGTACTCGCCTGCCATGCACTGTCTGGTGATCACCACGCGGCTGGATTGCATAACACCGATGACAAAAAGCCCGGCTGGTGGGACAGTTGTATCGGCCCCGGTAAAGCGATCGACACTGACCGTTTTTTTGTAGTGTGTTCGAACAACCTGGGCGGCTGCCGCGGCAGTACCGGTCCACTATCAACCAATCCCGCCACCGACAAGCACTACGGACCTGACTTCCCGATAGTGACCTGCAAAGACTGGGTTAACAGCCAGAAAATGCTCATGGAACATTTGGGGCTTGATCACTGGGCTGCTGTGGTCGGTGGAAGCCTCGGTGCAATGCAGGGCTTACAGTGGGCCATTGACTATCCGGACCTGGTCGATCACATACTGCTGGTGGCATCTGCACCAAAACTATCAGCACAAAACGTGGCTTTTAACGAAGTGGCTCGTCAAGCGATCATCACGGACCCTGAGTTTCACGAAGGCAGATACTATGAGCACAACACAGTACCCAGACGCGGTTTGATGCTGGCACGTATGCTTGGTCATATTACTTATCTCTCAGAAGACGCGATGCACGAGAAGTTCGGACGTGAACTGCGGGTTGAGAAACTCAACTACAACTATGGTGTGGAATTTCAGGTTGAAAGCTATCTGCGCCATCAGGGTGCATCGTTCGTTAATCGATTCGATGCCAACACCTACCTGCTAATGACCAAGGCACTAGACTACTTTGACCCGGCGCGCGACTTTGACAACAGTTTGGTCAAAGCCTTTGAGCGCATTAAGGCGAAAGCAATGGTCATCTCGTTTAACTCTGATTGGCGCTTTTCGAGCGAACGCTCAGAAGAAATCGTCAATGCCATGATGCTGGCAAACTGCAACGTCTCTTCAAGCATCATTCATTCAATCAGCGGCCACGATTCCTTCTTAATGCCAATCACAGATTACGTGCAGAGCATTAAAAGCTGGCTGGGTAGCATTACATTAAGATGAGTGGTTCTGGCATGACAGAGACTGCGGGCATGGCCGCTTCACACAGCGTCACAAATTTGCGCACCGATTTACGCCGTATCCAGGAGTGGATAGAGCCCGGCAGTCGTCTGCTGGATCTCGCCTGCGGCGACGGCACCCTGCTAGCGCTTCTAAAAGAAACCAAAAACACCACTGGCTACGGAATGGAAATATCCCAGCCGGATATCAATACGTGCCTGACACGCGGTATCAATGTCATTCATCGAGATATTGAATTGGGTTTGGAAATGTTCGAAGCACAATCGTTTGATTATGTTCTGACTACTCATTCAATCCAAACACTTCGCTATCCAGCGGAAACTCTGTTGGAAATGGTCAGAGTCGGAGTAAGAGGTATTGTTTCATTCCCCAACATGGGGTTCTGGAGCGCTCGATTATCTATCGGCATACTCGGGAAAATGCCCAACACCCGATCCCTTCCCCACCATTGGTATGACACACCGAATACTCATCTGTGTACCCTCAAAGACTTTGAAAACCTGTGTGAAGAGCTCGATATACAGACTGTGAGACGGGCGACTGTACGCAACACAAATGATAAAAGTATCAGCTCCAGAATCCTGCCAAATCTGTTCAGCGAAACCGCTTTATATGAAATTGCAGCGAAGAAAAATCTGTAGCAACGTTCTCTAACAGACGTTTATCCACTACCGCTCTTCACAAACTTCATCAGCAGAAACAACGCTACGCACGTACACAATGGTTTGCAAACACTGCAAATACAGCGTTTTTTTGCCAGCACGATGCTAAAACCCTATAAATATACGTAAAATATGTAAATTGATATTGGATTATGCTGCATATGCTGTATTATCCGCAGCGCGTATCACGCACGTTCTAAAGTGGTAGGTTCCTACACCAACCAGTCACCAGCATTCATAAGTATGTATTTTTAGACACAATCTAATATTGCAAATCGTTTGTAAGCAGATTGCATTTGTCGCTGGTACATAACAATTACCGCTGCTGGTATTAAATTCATCAAACAGATAAATGGGTAAATAAGATCATGGCGAAGAAGAAAGCAAAGAAAAAGGCAGTTACTAAAAAGAAGGTAGTTGGTAAGAAAAAAGTAGTAGCAAAGAAGAAAGCCTCCAAGAAAAAAGCATCAAAAGCGGCAGGCAAAAAGCCACCTACAAAATCTGAAATTCTCGCCCATATCGCAGAAGAAACTGAACTGTCAAAAAGTGATGTCAGTGCCGTCATAGACTCATTGTCAGGTTTGATCGGCAAGAATATCGGTAGTCGTGGCCCCGGTATTTTCAACATGCCTGGTCTTTTCAAGGTCAAGCGCATTGAGAAACCAGCCACTAAAGCTCGTAAAGGCACAAACCCTTTCACTGGCGAAGAAATGATGTTCAAAGCCAAGCCAAAGCGTAAAGTGGTAAAAGTTCTACCATTAAAAGCACTCAAGGAAATGGTCTAGCACCACACCCTGATGCTGCGCCGGCGGTTGTCGGCGCAGTTATTGTAGTTGCGCAAATACTCTCCCCATTGGGCACACGCCCAACAGCCAGTTCTCACTCAATCCACCGATCACTTGCAGTTTTTTCGTCAGCAGCCTGACGTTTTCTGCGATTTATTACGGTCGATATTGAAACCGGCAGTAGTTTGGTCATACCATGTATGATATCCGGCCGGGCTAAATATTCACAAAAACGCCCGCGAATTCTGATCAATCAGCTCAACCCGATAAGTTAAGAGTAATATTTATAATGGCCAGACTGGCACCATGGGTAAGTCGCTTGTTAGTCATCGTCATTGGCTATGTGGCAGCCACCATTGCACTGCGGTTCGTACCAGTTCAGGACACCCAGGCAGCGGTAAGATCATCAGCACCTGTGGAAGTCGCAGCGGTCAGCGCTCCATCAACGCTTGAAATTGCCACCGATGCCGCCAGACAGAATATATTCGGCAAAGCGGGTGAAGTGGTCGCCGCTCCCGTCAAGGGCCCTGAAAAAACGGTCGAAACAAGACTCAACCTAAAACTGGTCGGCGTATATATGGCCAACCCTGCAGATAGGGCCATTGCGATCATTAGCTCCGATGGCAAGCCAGAGGAAGTCTTTCGTGTCGGGGAAACCATCACCGGCAGAGTGGTATTGAGTGAGGTACTGCAAAACGAGGTCATTATTGATAACGGCGGACGCCGTGAAACCGTCAAGCTGCCGGAGAAAGTTGCCTCCACCGGGCGTAGCGCGGGCCTTGAGAATCTACCGGGAGCGACACAATCGGCAAACGCCGGCAGCGCCTCTAACGATGCTCCGATTCAATTGCCGGAATCCCCAAAAGAAATTCGCGACACCTTGGTAAGCAACCCGGCCATGCTCGGCAAACTGGTCAGTGCTGTGCCCTACCGGGAAAATGGCCGAATCCTCGGTTACAAAATCACCCCGAAACAGCAAGACGGCTTGTTGGCTAATTACGGCGTGCTCCCTGGCGATGTTGTTACCCGAGTCAATGGAATTGCACTGGCAAACCAGAAAAATGCAATTCGTGCGCTTAGAAAGCTTGTGAAAGCACCATCCATTGACTTGTCTATTTTACGAGACGGCGCAGAATTACCTATCAGTATTGCGCTGGAATAAGTGCATTAAAATCTTTACACTTTAACTACTTACGTGCGTTAATAAGGCGTATGTGCGATTCTTCACCCCCCATAAATCGTACGAACGAAAGAGTAAGACGTTGAAAAATAATAATAAATTTCGTTGGAAACGAACAGCGACTGGTGTATCAATTGGTCTGTTACTTATGTGCAACAGCGCATATGCACAGGTTGATGACGATCAAAACACTTTTACGCTGAACTTGAAGAATACCGACATTCACTCGTTGATTGCGACGGTATCGAAACAGACAGGCAGGAATTTCGTCGTCGATCCGAGGGTGAAAGCGAAAGTCACCGTCATTTCGACTGATCCGGTCAATGCTGATGGACTGTACGAGGTGTTCTTATCCGTACTGCAGGTTCACGGCTACTCGGCAGTGCCCGCTGGTGACCTGATCAAGATTGTTCCGGACGTCACCGCCAAACAAGGACCGGTCCCGATTTTAGGTGACGACCAGAAAGCGTCTGATCAGTTAGTCACTCAAGTGATTACCGTGGTCAATGTTCCGGCGGCACAGCTCGTCCCCATTTTGCGACCGATGGTACCGCAACAGGGGCACTTAGCAGCCTACGCCGCGACCAATTCGCTGATCATCACTGACAGAGCCTCTAACATTCAGCGCCTGATGGAAATCATCAGACGCATAGATAAGCCAGACAACGAAGAAATTGAAGTAGTACGCCTTAACCACGCCTCAGCGACTGAAATCGTTCGAACGCTTTCTTCGCTTCAGCGCAATAACATTGGTGGCCCTCAGGGTCCGGGGGCAATGCAACTGGTGGCTGATGAACGCACTAACAGCGTGTTAATCAGCGGTGATCGTGCTGTGCGAGTGAGAGTACGCGGCCTGATAGCACATCTGGATACACCGATTGAATCTGGTGGAAACACACGCGTGGTGTACCTTAAATTCGCCAACGCTGAGGATATGGTCTCTATTTTACAAGGTGTATCGCAAGGACAGGCTAAGGTCGGCGCCACCACCACAGACGGGACCGGCGCTCAACCGCAAACGTTTAATCAACAACCGACGACACAACAGCAAGGTGCCAACGCAAACAACGGCATCGTGCGTAACAACACAACTCAAAGCAATGCCGTCACTCCTCGCAGTGCTGCTGAGACCGGTGAGTCAAATGTTGATATACAGGCAGACCCGAACACCAACTCACTCATTATCACTGCGCCACCAGATGAAATGCAGAACATACTGGCGGTGATCCGCCAGCTCGATATTCGTCGTGCGCAGGTGCTGGTCGAGGCGGTTATCGCTGAAATCACCGAAGACAATACACGTGAATTCGGAATTAACTTCCTTTTGGACGGTACTGATAAAGAAGTACCCATCGGCTACTCCAACTTAGGCGGGGCCACCGACGGTGTACTCGGCATTGCCGGTGCTGCGAGAGCAGGCTCTGCACCTTCTTCACTGGGTTCCGGCCTGTCTTTAGCGCTGGGTCGATTTGCCACAGGTGAAATTGATTTTGGCTTTTTAGTACGCGCCATTGCCTCCGATGCAGATAACAACATTCTTTCAACACCAAGCATTGTCACACTGGACAACGAAGAAGCTGAAATTGTTGTGGGCTCTAACGTGCCATTCGTCACAGGCCAACAGCTAGGTGCTAACAACGACAATCCTTTTCAAACCATTGAGCGGCGCGACATCGGCTTAACCCTTAAGGTCAAGCCACAGATCAACGATGGCAACACCATCAAAATGGTGCTGGAACAGGAAGTATCGAACGTTAATACCACCGCATTAACAGGTGCGGCTGACATCACAACCAGCAAGCGTTCCATTAAAACCACGGTGTTAGTCGAAGACGGTCAGACCTTAGTGCTGGGCGGTCTCATCGATGACCAAATTACCGATGTAGAAGAGAAAGTTCCGCTGCTAGGTGACATTCCATTACTGGGACGCTTGTTTCGCTATCGCAGTACCAAAAAGAATAAAAAGAACCTGATGATCTTTTTGCACCCGCTGATCATGCGTGACAGTGAGACTGCACATCAATACAGCAACAGTAAATACAACTTCCTGCGCTCAAAGCAAATGCTCTACCGCCAGGAAAAAGACAACTCGATAAACAAAGACCGCAGAGAACTGCCAGAGCTTAAGCTGTACTTCGAGGGCAAAGATATTGATAGCCCTCTCACTCAGTTTGATGCGCCGAGCTTTTCCACCCCGAGTGAAAGCCTGAGCCTGCCCATATTAACAGACGGTACGGTGATAAAAGGCTTGAGCCTCGGTGTTACTGCAACGGCTAAAAAGCCTGCTAAAGCAGATATACAAAAAGTAATTGCAGCCTACAATGATGATCAAATTGAACTGCTGATGGCACAAACTGACGCCGCCAACAATGAGTCGATGCTGACCACCACAATGATCGATGACAGCTTGGCTATTGCTTCGGAGGCTACTGCATCAGAACCTGATGAACAGACCAGTGCTGAAGTGTCAGATCCAATGACTTTATTGCCGCTGGCAACGGTTGAACCTATCACTGAGGCTCAAGCTGCACCGGTAGCAGTTGTCGCTGAGGTACCTGCAAGCAGCAAATCAGTTGAAAAAGAAATGGCGCAAGATGCCCAGAGCGAACAAACTGCTTTGAGTGAGATGGAAGATACCGATGCGTTATCTGAACTTGTGGATCAGCCAAATACGGCTATGGATGAAATATCACAGACACTTCCAACCGTTACTGAATACGTAGACAATATCGACAGCGATATTGTCGATCGATCTCAGGATGATCTCGCAGATGACCGACCAGAGGTATTTTTTGTCACGGTCAGTGTCGATGACCATGATTCGGACACTGCAAATGATGCAGATCTGCTGCTTGATCAGTTGCCTGAAATGCAAGTAGCACCAAGGTACTAGTAATAGACTGGCGTCACGGCTGATTCCGGCACTATTGAATGGAATGTTCGAAAACGCAGTTATTCGTATTAGCGCTGTTGGCAACCAACAGCGCGTACAATAGAACAAACGTAACAGCGCTTGTTCTCGGCTCCCAAGGCCGATGGGCAACACTGAACAGTTAAATAGAACTTAAACGGTTATTGGCTCTCAAACGAAAAACCATCGTCTGGTCAGCTTCGATACCATTCCAGGCGATGACCTCCGGTCAAACGCCATCGCCACAGAATGGTGTTTGACTGGCTCATGCCAACCCGTTATGCACAGGAGTTAATCTGAAGTATGGCTTCTCTACCAAATGATGTGCTGCTGGATGAAACCGCTGCAATCGAAACACCACAGCAAGTCACCCTGCCCTATAGCTTTGCTAAACGCCATGGCGTGCTGCTGGATAACGAAAGCAGCGATGCGCTGACTCTGGTGCATCGAACCGGTGTCTCGAATATGGCCCTGCTTGAAGCACGCCGTGCGGCGGGCGCACCTGTCGCACTACATGGCGTGAGCGAAGATGAATTCGACCTGCTGCTGACAAGAATCTATCAAGGTAATACCAGTGATGCGATGACCGTCATGGATGATTTTGACGGCGAGCTCGACCTCGATGCCATGGCAGGGTCACTTGAGCCGGAAGATTTAATGGAATCACAGGATGATGCGCCGATTATCCGACTTATCAATGCGATGCTGACAGAGGCCATACGAAAAGGCGCCTCTGACATACATATCGAACCATTTGAACACCGATTATCTGTTCGCTACCGCGTTGATGGCGTAATGAACAAACTGCTCGAGCCACCGCAACAGGCAGCCGCGCAAGTAATATCAAGAATCAAAGTCATGGCGAAGCTCGACATTGCAGAGAAGCGCCTTCCGCAAGATGGCCGCATCTCTTTGCGTGTCGCGGGTCGGCCTGTGGATGTACGGGTATCTACACTGCCCTCGGGACACGGTGAACGGGTGGTGATGCGTTTACTGGATAAGCAGGCCGGACGGCTCAACCTTGAGAGCCTGGGTATGGCCGACGAGTCCAATGAACTACTGCAAAGTGTACTTAAAATGCCGCACGGCATCGTGCTGGTAACAGGCCCTACCGGATCGGGAAAAACCACATCCCTGTACGCGGCACTCACCAAACTCAACAGCAGTAGCAAGACAATTCTGACTGTTGAAGACCCGATAGAATATTATCTCGATGGCATCGGTCAGACTCAGGTCAACACCAAAGTGGACCTCACTTTCGCCAGAGGCCTGCGTGCCATCCTGCGACAGGATCCGGATATCGTCATGGTCGGTGAAATACGTGACCTTGAAACCGCTGAGATCGCCGTACAAGCCAGTTTGACAGGTCACCTGGTGCTATCAACACTACACACCAACACGGCCATCGGCTCAATCACTCGCTTGCGTGATATGGGTGTTGAGCCATTCCTGCTGTCCTCAAGTATTATTGGCCTGGTGGCACAGCGACTGGTTAGATTGCTATGCAATGACTGTAAAACAGAACATGTTCCGAGTACTGCCGAACGCGTACAGCTTGGCCTGGATGAGCACGATCAGGACATCATCTACATCCCTCATGGCTGCAATGTATGTAACCACTCGGGCTATGTCGGACGAACCGGTATCTATGAAGTCGATGTGGTCGACGAAAACATGCGCAACATGATTCACGACGGTGCAGCAGAACACGAAATAGAAACCTATGCACGTAGCTTATACGCCGGCATTACCGATGACGGTAAGCGTCTTGTACTGCAGGGCATTACTTCACTCGAAGAAGTATTGCGGGTCACAAGGGAACTCTAATGCCAGCTTTCGAATATGTTGCCCTGGATCCATCAGGTAGCGAAAAGAAAGGGGTTTTAGAAGGCGACAACCCACGTCAAATTCGTCAGCAGTTACGGGATCAGAAGCTTACCCCTATCGACGTTTTTGAAGGCAGCTCTAAAGCCAATCGCGCAAAATCAACAGGCACGTTTCGCGGTGGCATCAGCTCCAATGATCTGGCATTAATCACCCGGCAGGTGGCCACTCTTGCCTCTTCAGGAACCCCTCTGGAGGAAGCGCTGGGCGCAGTAGCCAAGCAAAGCGACAAACCGAAAATCAAATCTCTGATGTTATCGGTGCGAGGTCGGGTGCTCGAAGGTAAAACCATGGCAAGTGCCATGAGTGAATATCCGAAAGTGTTCCCGGAGATCTTCCAGGCCACGGTGGCCGCAGGAGAGCAATCCGGTCATCTGGACTCTGTTTTAGAAAGACTCGCTGACTACACAGAAGACAAACAATCAACCAAGCAAATTATCAGCAAAGCGCTTTATTATCCCATCGGGCTTGTTTTTATTGCAGTCGGTATTGTGTCATTCCTGCTCGCCTATGTTGTACCGAAGGTCGTACAGGTTTTCGACAGTATGGACCAGGAGCTTCCGCTGCTTACCCGGATTATGATTTCTCTGAGTGAGTTCCTTCAGAACTGGGGGCTGGTGGTAGTTATTGTCGGTATTGTTTTATTCATCGTGTGGCGCAGGATGCTGCAAAACGAGTCATTCAAAACCCGGGTGCACGCTTTTTTGTTGAAAGTACCGCTGCTGTCTAAAATTATTCGCGGTTCCAATGCCTCCCAATTTGCACGCACGCTCAGCATACTTGCTGCCAGTGGTGTACCGGTACTTGATGCCCTTGGCATTGCCTCTCAAGTTTTAACCAACCGTCCTATGCGACATGCCGTTAAGAAAGCGGCAACCAGGGTACGAGAAGGGGCAGGTTTAAGCCGCTCACTAGAACGAACGGGCTTCTTCCCGCCGATGATGCTGCATTTAATTGCCAGTGGAGAAGCATCAGGCAGACTGGAGACCATGCTGGAAAAAGCAGCAACTCACCAGGAACGTGAGTTAAATTCGATCCTTGCCGTATTTTTGGCGCTGCTTGAGCCGGCCATCATTTTGATTATGGCCGGCATGGTAATGATGATCGTACTGGCCATCTTGCTGCCAATTTTTGAATTGAACGAACTCGTCGGATAGAACATACCCTCAGGTTTTGCCCGTTTTACATTCATTAACTCGCTTTTTGCCCAATCTGGGCTAAAAACACAGTGTCTTCTGTTCGCGGCTGGCTGCTGGAAAGCTTCGTGCAGGGAATGGACACTTAAGCTGTGGCTGTCCGATTCTTAATTGAGTAGCGAGCAGGGAAACGGAACTCCTTGATATATACTACTACTGAGAAGCGGCCCCATACTTAAAACAAAAACCTGAGCCGGCGACTTATGAAACTATTGAATTACAAGCGTGCCTTTTTTCCTTTGCTGCTCACCCTTCTGGTCAGCGCATGCGACGGTGAAGGTATTGACCGCAATCTAAGCAACGACGGCATTAACCCATCAGGTTCAAGTCGTGGTTCTAGTATTGTATCGAATAGCCCAAACCGATTTGTTCAGCTCGAAAAGCTGAGTTTTGAATCGACACTTCCGTCGATCATCAGCGTGATGTTTCAAGCCACTGATCAATACGGCAAAGCCATCGCGGGCTTACAAACCAGCGATTTTATTCTGCTCGAAGACAACGAAGCAGTGTCGGCCGCCGAAACGTCGCTCTCGATCGTACCGCATGAGCAACTGCCTTTTTCCCTGCGCACAGTCATCATGATTGATGTCAGTAGCAGTATCTCGCCTTCAGATCTGGAAAAAATAAAATCCGCGGTCAGAGGCATGATTATCGATACCGAGGGGCAGTCAAAGCTACTGCCACAACAGGAAGTGGCTCTGTATTCGTTTAACGACACGGTCTCTTTGCTTAGAGACTTCTCAAGCAATACAGACAGCTTGGTGAACACACTAGAAAGTATTCAACCCGCCGTTGCAATCACACCGACTGATTTTTATGGCGCTGTTATTATTGGTGCAAGCCGGATTGAAGATTCGTTTGATATCACACAAATTTCACAAGGCACCGTTATCATCATCACTGATGGAACTGACACTGCCGCTCGCAACACCTACCTCAATGCCACAGCCGCTGTGAACGGAAAGTCTGTATATACGTTAGGTATTGGCGATGAAATTTCTGAAGATGTTCTACATCGCATTGGCACCAGCGGCACCTTTGCGCTGCGAAACTTTGAACAGCTGAATTCAGTACTGACTTCGATCAATCAGCAAGTGGTCGATAGCGCTAATAGCTTTTACTACTTGCACTACGCCTCACCTAAGCGCGGCGCTGAAAGTGCGGCAAGCAGTGAACACACCATTCGTCTATCGGTACAAAACAACGCCAATCGCAGTGGCAGCTCTGTCATTACCGATCGTTTCGATGCCTCGGAGTTTAGTAACGTCCAGGCGGAGGTTGTGGTCTCCGGGCCAAAAAGACTGGAGCTACAGCAATCTGCGATCTACCGGGCTAATACCCGCTGGGGCCCTCAGCCGATCAGTGACTACCTCTGGACTCTACCGGCGGAAAACATCTCTTGTGAGATGGAACGTCTCAGCTCATCGAGCATACGGGTTACCGGTGTGGCATCAGGCAGCTGCACCCTCACTGCAGAAGACCAATCTGCAGGCGGGGTTCAAGGCTGGTATTCAATCGACGTGGTAACAGACTAACTTCTACGAATTAGTTATTGCGCGCCCTTTCCCACTCGCCGATAAAGTTGCGTATATCTGCAGAGGCTACTGATACCGAGTGGTTTCTGATCTTGATGTATTCATCGCCGTTAACGTAGGCGGCAAAACCTCTTAACATACCAGCGAGTACGTGCTCGCCCTGCTCGCAGCTGATCAAACCACCGCCGGATTGACCTGAATCAATCGGGGCCGTGGTGTGTAATGCACCATCTATGGCTGCTTTTATCTTAAACGACCCCGTTGATGTGGTCTT
>CALGJU010000025.1 GCA_937928685.1 uncultured Granulosicoccaceae bacterium | reverse complement strand
GCCGCCGTAAGACTGACCTGGAAGTTGCCCGATGCCCTGGTTAACCTGCACCCAGCCGGCTTCAACCTGGTGTGCGGTGCGCAATGCCTGACCAATGTCTCGAGACCAGACAAATGCGGCCAGTCCGTAGTGACTGTCATTAGCCATTTTTATCACTTCGTCTTCATCGCTCCAGCGTATAGCGACAAGTACCGGACCAAAGATTTCTTCGCGTGCGAGTCGCCAGTCATTACTGGCGTCGGCAAAGATAGTAGGGCGGGTGTAGTAGCCTTTGCTAAATGGACCTTCGGTATCCGGCATGCCACCAGTGATCAGGCGTGCGCCCGGCAGTGATAATCCTTCGTCTATGTAGTTGCACACTTTGTCGTATTGTTTTTTATTGATCAGTGCGCCCATGTCAGTGGCTTCGTCTAGCGGGTCACCCATTTTCAGTGCAGCTGTTTTGGCGGCAAGTTTTTCTAAAAACGGTTCGAAGATATCATCGTGTAGTAGCAGCCGGGATCCTGCAGTGCAAGACTGACTTTGTCGGGTAAAACGCATTGCCGATACAATGCCATCAACAACCCAGTCTTCGTTTGCATCGGGGAAAACGATAGAAGGGCTCTTGCCGCCGAGTTCGAGTGAGACGGGTGCGATACGATCCGCCGCTGCACGCATGATTGATTTGCCGACATCGGTGGAGCCGGTGAATGACAGTTTGCGTATCTGTGGGTGTTCGGCAAGTGCCGCACCACACTCGTGACCGTAACCGCACAGTACGTTGAGTGCACCGGGTGGTAGAACCTCGTGACAGGCACGTGCAAGCAGTAACACGCCAAGTGGCGCATCTTCTGCGGTCTTTAATACTATTGTATTGCCTGCGCACAGTGCTGGAGCAATTTTTAGCGCGGCAAGTAACACCGGGGCATTCCACGGAATAATCGCCCCGACGACACCGATAGGTTCGCGTCGTGAATAGCTTAGCATGTTATCGCCTACCGGAATCTGCTCACCCTTAAGCTCTGACGCGAGTCCGCTGAAGTAGCGAAAAATGTCTGCGGCGGCAGTGGCTTCCGGCCGTGCCTGAGTGCGAATCGCGTTACCAGTCTCACTGGCGATGGCGTGCGCCATTTCATCAATTTGCGATTCGAGCACAATCGCGATTTCATATAAGAGCTTACCGCGATCTCTTGGCGCTATCTTGCGCCACTGTTCGAAGGCTTTCTCAGCAGCGCGAACTGCGGCGTAAACGTCTTCGGCTCGTGCGCGCGGTACGGTGGCAATTATTGTGCGGTGAGCGGGGTTTTCAACTTCGATACGATCGCCGCTTAGTGCGTCACACCATTCACCGTTGATCAGCATTTGCTTGTGGCCGGGTAGGGAATCAGTCATTTTGAGTACCGGGATACTTAAGGAATGACGTTGATATTACTCGCGTGGTGGAAATCAGCAAGTCAGATTACCCGCAGAGTTGATCTGCCAGTGGCTCTATCAATGGTTTTTACTTGCGAGTGATCAATTTACTTTTTTGATGTCAAGTTCTTTGCTTTCGTGCATTAACAAATGCAGCAACCATAAAGCAACAGCTCCTGCCATAAAATAAAACTCAAGCAAGCCAAGTGTTGTTGCAAAAGCTGCACTAACGATACTCCACAGAACTGGAATAATCGCTAACGCGTGTCGCCATCGTGATTTTAAAAAAATAATCAATGAAAAACTGACAAGGGTTACTGGGGCTGGCAGCAAGGGAAACCATTCAGTTTGCACAAAGGCTCTGCCTTCCAGAAAACCACTTAGCGGGTAAATTAACAGCCCCGTTAGCAATAGACACATTGCCAATCGTCCACGCAATGATGACAGTGAGATCCATGAGCCTGATTTCATAAAGATAACGGCTAAAAGCAATAAACAGCCCTGAAGTACAAAGGCCCGGCCAAACCACGGCGCGGCCCAGTTGAGGTCTGCGAAGTACTGCCCATGGAACACTACGCCAGTCCATAGCCAGCTTACACCTAACAACGCTATCACCAATCTAACAGACTGGTGATAGCTAACCATTCTGCCTGGTAGTAAGAGTAAGTGAAGTAATGCCAGTGTGTGCAGCAGAGCGACTAGGTGAACCGGCCAAACTGCCTGATGATAGGTACCCAGCAGGTTAAGCCAGCTCTGCCGGTCATAGGGAGTCATATCCAGAAGAGAAAATTGCAGCAGTTCTGACATTAAATGTTTTGAATGTACTTAAGCATTTTTACCCGCGTCAACTGATCGGGTAGGACGCCGCGTGCGGCCCCCATATTCTCTTTCATGTGTGCTATTTGAGAAGTGGCCGGAATCGCACAGGTAATTGCAGGATGCGACACAACAAACTTAAGAAAGAACTGCGACCAGTTTAAGCAGCCTATCTCAGCCGCCCAGGCGGGTAGAGGCTTGTTTTCAAAATGATCAAAGAGTCTTCCGCCATCAAGGGGTCGATTGGCAATAACCGCGATACCTTTTTCTTTTGCAAGAGGAAGCAAGCGTTGTTCGACGTCCCGGTGCTGCATATTGTAAGTGAGCTGAACAAATTCAATCGGCTGAGTTTTCATGATCTGTTCAAGGTCGTCATGGCGCCGACCGTGCGAAGTGGTGATCCCTATGTATCTGATTTTTCCTGCCTGCTTAAGCTGTTGCAGTGTTTCTAAATGATCACGCCAGTTGAGTAAGTTATGAACTTGGTATAGATCAAACTTGCTTACACCCCAGAGGCGATAAGAGTTTGCAATTTGCTCCTCTGCGTCAGATCTTGTCCAGACTTTTGTTGTGGCAAACAGTGACTCCCCGGACTTTACCCCTTGTGACTTCAGTCGTTTCAGCGCATAACCCATGACGTCTTCGGCTGAACCGTACATTGGTGATGAATCGACCATACTGCCGCCTAATTCAAAAAATGTTTTTAATACCTCAGTGCGTGCATTACGTGCAGTATCATCGCTGCTCACATTGAAGGTAATCCAGGTACCCATTCCAATGACAGGGAGCTGCTCTCCAGTGCCAGGGATAGGCTTGGTGATTAGCGTTTTTTCGCTTGTGGCATGTACGATGTTCGGGAGTAGCGCGAGCAATGCCGGTGCTGACAATGATTGCAAAAACCGGCGACGCTGCAGTTTGCAGAGTAGCGTATCTTTATTTTCGCTGCTGATAATATGTTTATGGCTCATTTTTGATGTTTTGCTATTTTGATCAGGGTGCTGTCAAACTGTTCAGTCTCATGCACTGGCACGTTGTTTCAGGTAGGCAATAATATCATTTGATTCATACATCCAACGAACCTCGTTATTTTCCTCGATTCGCAGACAGGGTACTTTGACCCTGCCACCACCTTGTTGTAGATCTTCACGATGCTCAGTGTTTTTATTGATATCTCGCAATTCAATATCTACGCCTAATGTATGAATAGCACGACGAGTTTTGACACAAAAAGGGCAGGCAAAAAATTGATATAACGACAAACCATTCAGTGCTGATTGAACACGAATTTGTTCTTCAGTTGAACGTTGTATGACTTTCGGGCGGGACACCCAATCAAAAAATACAATGACTAGCCCAAGCGCGTTGCGAACAAGTTTTATGATCATAGGAAATCTATCTTATAAAGAATAACAAAATGGCGCACTGTAACCAGCCAGTTCAAAGGTGTAAAGCATTTCATCGGTTATCATATTTTGTGACGTAATTATATTTGAAATTGCATTTTTTTTGTAGATTTCTGGTTTTAACGAAAACTGCTGCGACAGAAATTGAAGCTAATAAAGAGTCCATCAACAGGGATTGCGGCATTCGGTGGTTGGCCGATACACGTATTGTTTTATGTTTTAAGAGATAATGCTACTGTGGTGGTGAATTATCTATCGCTTCATCTCACCATAAGGTTTTCAAATGCACATCGACATGTCGACACTCAAACCGGTTCAAGCATACGCACTGATGACGCAAACGGTGATACCGCGACCGGTTGCATGGATACTGACGCAAAACGGCGATGACAGCTATAACCTCGCACCTTTCTCGTATTTTAATGGATTGGCCAGTGACCCGCCGATGATCATGATCTCGTTCGGTCTGGCACCGGATGGCTCGCTCAAGGATACGCGTGCGAACATTGAATCCCGAAAGGAATTTATAGTGCATATCGCACATCGTGAAATGGCAGAGGCAATGACAAAATCCTCGGCCACCATGCCACCCAATGAATCAGAAGTTGACATGCTCAAGTTACCGTTAGCCGAGATGCCGGGTTCCAGCCTGCCGAGACTTGCGGACTGTCGTATCGCCTATGCTTGTGAATATGATTCAATTCATATGATCAAGGATCAGGCAATTGTATTTGCAACGCTTAAGCACTTATATGCAGCTGATGAAGTGGTTGGTAAAGATGCCAAAGGCCGGGTATGTATCAATGCGGTGGACGTTGATCCACTAGGTCGCCTCGGTGGTGGTGAATATTTTGGGGCTGGTGAGTTGATCTATGTCGAGCGACCGGCATAGTGATAGTCACTGCCACTGCAGGGTAGAGTGTCTTGATAACTTCTACTCTAGTGTACTGGAGCAAATAGAGTGTGCATATGGGCAATCTATTTGTTCCAGTACACTAGATATCTAACCGATTTTCTAACAACACAGTGATAAATTATTCAGCTGCCGCTCTTTTTTGATACATTCTGCGTCGTCGTTCACGAACCATTGCGGTTGCTGTATCTGATCCATCGTGGAGCGAACCGAGCCACCGATCCCAAGGTGTATCCGGGTTGCCGTAATTGCATTCAAAGAAACGGTGATGTAGTTGGTGGTGGAAATCGGCTGAGTCGATAAGTTTCTTATCACGTACCAATACCTGCTCAAATCCGGAGTGAGATAGTGCGGGTGCCAGAGAACGGGTAAACAGGTGCATGATTACCAGCACCGGATGTGATGCCACCACATAGTGCAGTAGTACAGATGATAAATAAAGAACATGCTCTATCGGATGCATCGACATGCCAGACCATGGACCAATGTGAGTGTTGCGATGATGCAGTTTATGAGCAACCTTGAAAAGTGGCGGCCAGTGCAGCAGCCGATGTGCAAAATAGAAATGCGTAGACAGAATGAACGGTAACACTAAGAGCCAGCAAATAAAAACTATTGGGTGTTCACTAAATGTGAACGTTGGAATGACACCATTGGCAGCTCCCCAGAAATAGAATACTTCATACAAACTCCACACTGTTACACCGCTGGTTAAGCTCCAAAACATGTTGTCGTGTACCTGATTGCGGAACGAAAATTTGCTGCTTTTTTCAAGTTCAGGGCGCGGATCGTACTTGAGCTTTTTGCCTTGCTTGCGAAAAGTGAACAGGTACAAATGAAGCCCGCCCGCTAGCAATAACATGAGCAGCAGGTTTCGCAGAAATATCATCGCGACCCAGTCTGCTGACAACTCTTTCATCGAGTCCAGTTCGGGGATAGTGTACTGGTAGGCCAGAACGGCAAGCAGCAGAAACATCAGGTTGCGCGAGGCGCTGAGCCAGCGTTTGGTAACCGACAGGAATGCCGCTTTAGGTCTCAGCGGCCAATCAAACAGAGCGGCGAATACTACCGGTGT
>CALGJU010000024.1 GCA_937928685.1 uncultured Granulosicoccaceae bacterium | reverse complement strand
CATCCCGGCACCCGAATCCACCGTTGCCGCTGCTCCCTTCCGGGCCTGACGGGGTTCACGGCTTCTCGTCGCGAGAGGGCCGATGCAAAGCACCATAAAGGGAGTATTGTCAGGGTTTGCAGCACGGCTTTCAAGAGCAATCACCATAAAGAACGTTGTTAATAAGTTATCTTTCGCGAGATAGCCATCGACTTTACACAATCTTTGCTACTTAGCTTAGAATCCACTGACGTTTGCCTTGGCCTAAATTGGATATTTCAATGTCCTCACAAATTCTGGTGGTAGAAGACGAATCAGGCATTCGCCAGCTGATCGAGGATGCGCTTGATGGGCACGGCTACGATATGGTGATGTGCAACAACGCAATGACAGCTAAAACGCACCTTTCTACCAACACCCCTGACTTGGCCATCGTGGACTGGATGATGCCGCAGATCTCAGGCATTGAGTTGGTCACGTCAATGCGCAAAAGCGAAGCAACCGGAAATTTGCCGATCATCATGCTCACCGCACGCAGCGCAGAAGATGACACCATAGAAGGCCTGGAGGCCGGCGCCGATGACTACATCACCAAACCGTTTTCACCGCGTGAGTTACTGTCGAGAGTACAGGCAGCACTTCGACGCTCCAGCGGACATCAAGCCTCCAGCACACTGCGCCATGGCAACATCACCATTCACCTCGACGCGCTGCGGGTAACCATAGGTGATACCACCATGCCGCTCGGGCAAACCGAATTCAAATTGCTGCATCTGCTGATGAGCCACCCGGACCGGGTTTTTAGCCGCGAACAGTTGCTCGACAACATCTGGGGTATCAACACCTTTGTAGAAGAACGTACGGTCGATGTGCACATTCTGCGCTTGCGAAAGGCACTTCGCGCCCAAGGTGTGCATAAGCTAATTGAAACAGTCCGTGGCGCCGGCTATCGACTGGCGGCTATGTAACAACTTATGTCCGAGCACTCACACCTGTCCGTCGAAAAAACACGACTCCTTCTGTTGGGCCTGTTCGGCATCGCCATCGGCTGGGTTTCTGGTTCGATCTGGATGGGATTGGCAATTACCTTCTTCTTTTATAGCTGCTGGCTGATCTATCAAGCCAGGCAAGTGGATGTCTGGCTGCAAAAAGGCGCTCGACGCAATACTGCACCAGATACCGACGGCGTCATCGGCAACATTGAAAAACTGATCTTCAGACGCAAGCAAAGTGATAAAGACCGCAAAGCGCGAATGAAAAAAATTGTCGGCTGGTACAACCGTTCAGCCTCAGCGCTGCCAGATGCTACGGTGGTGACGAACAACGACTTCGAAATAGTCTGGGCCAACGACGCTGCACAGAGCCACCTGGGCATTCGCGGTACACGTGACGCCGGACAGCGCATTGACAACCTGATCCGTGATCTGGAATTTCAGCGCTACGTTAAAGATGATGATCCCGAAGAGGCAGAGATCGAAATCAAATCACCGGTGAACAATCGGGTCACACTTATTATCAGAAGAGTGGCCTACGCCGAAAACTTGTATTTGTTCAGCGCAAGAGATGTAAGCCAGCGGGTACTGCTACGAGAGACTCGTGCAGCGTTTGTAGCCAATGCCTCTCATGAGCTAAAAACCCCTCTGACTGTCGTCAACGGTTATCTTGAGCTGCTTGGCGACGATAAATCTCTGCCGCAAGGGGCGAGAGACAAAATAGCGATCGCTGAAAAAAATGCCAAGCGTATGAGCGATATTGTGACTGACCTTCTCACGCTATCAAAACTTGAAAACCAACAGCTTGACGAATCAAAACTCACACCGGTCGCAGTCGCAGATATCCTGCAAACCGTTGTTGATGAACTGACAGTGAGCTCCCTCGGGCAACATCATAAATATGCCATTGATGTTGATCATCAACTCACACTGCAAGGAAGCGAGTCCGAGATCAAAAGCATTTGCTACAACCTCAACTACAACGCTGTCCAGCACACACCACCCGGTACAAAAATACAAATCAAGTGGCGATCAACCACCGATGGCGGCGCACAGTTGGTTGTCAATGACAACGGCCCGGGCATACCGGCACAACATCTTACTCATATTACCGAGCGGTTTTATCGGGTAGACAATGAACAATCACGTGAGTCCGGTGGCACGGGCCTCGGCCTCTCGATAGTGAAACACATTGTTAACCGCCACCAGGGGCAACTGGAAATTACCAGTGAGCCCGGCCAAGGCACCAAATTTACAATTCGCTTCCCGGCCGAAAAAATCTTACAACACCCGGACGACGGCGCGATTGTCGCTAGAAGCTTGTCCGAGAACTAGTGTACTGGAACAAATAGATTGCCCATATGAGTCAATCTATCAAAGTGTCTAATTTTAATAGATAAATTGGGACAACAGTAAGTCATAGAGCCATTCATATTTAACGAAATCGATCGTAATAGCTGGCAAAAGACCGCTGTCGCAGCAGATCATTCATTCTCGGACAGGCTCCAGCCTTGCATTAATACACGGGCACCAAAACGCCGGAAACACCTTTGAAAGCACGATATAGGCGCTGATAAGGCCAATATGTGAATTTGACCCGCTGTTTGTCATATTCCTGTCATTATCAGCACTCATCCTTAAGCACATGACACGTAAGCAGATGAAAAATCGGACTCTTGGAAAACGAGGAAACATACACATGAGCAAGATCGGCCTCACCATTGCTGGCATGCTTTTCTGCACCACAGTCGCAGCACAAAGCACACGCGATCAAATTAGTATTGTTGGATCTTCCACCGTCTATCCATTCGCGACGGTAGTTGCCGAACGATTCGGTCAAACCACTCAATACAAAACACCAAAAATCGAATCTACTGGTTCCGGTGGCGGCATGAAACTATTCTGCAACGGAATCGGTGTTCAACATCCGGACATTACCAATAGCTCCAGAAGCATCAAGAAAGGTGAGTTTGAGTCTTGCAAGGCCAATGGTGTGACAGACATTATTGAAGTGCTCATCGGATTTGACGGCATCACGCTGGCTAACTCAGTTGACTCAGAACAACTGGAGATGAGTCGTAAAGATATCTTCCTTGCGCTGGCAAAGCGGGTACCGGACCCGAACGGTGGCGACGAGCTGATCGACAACCCTTACGAAGACTGGGCAGACGTCAATCCAGATCTGCCAGAGATAAAAATCGAAGTGATCGGTCCACCGCCGACTTCCGGTACACGAGATGCATTTGTTGAACTGGCAATGGAAGGCGGCTGCAAAGCAATTGAATCTATTGCAGCAATTGAGAAAACAGATAAAGACAGCTTCAAAGAAATTTGCCACACGGTGCGGGAAGACGGCGCATTCATCGAAGCCGGTGAAAACGATAACCTGATCGTACAAAAACTTGAAGCCAACCCGGATGCACTGGGAATTTTCGGCTTCAGCTTTCTGGAACAGAACAGTGATCTGGTACAGCCATCTTATATCGATGGTTTCGAACCCACTTTCGAATCTATCTCTGATGGCACTTATCCAGTATCACGGCCCCTGTATTTCTACGTTAAGAAGGCACATATCGGTGTGATCCCGGGCATTGCGGAATATCTGCTAGAATTCACCAGCGAAGGGTCCTGGGGCGAGGAAGGCTATCTTGCAGATAAAGGCATGATCCCACTAGATGAAGAGACTCGGCTATCAAGTGCTGAAAGCATTGCGAACTTTGAAACCATGACGCTTGAATAACGCAACATCCGGTTAACCTTAAACACAGTGCGGGGATGTACCCTGCACCAGCGATCACATACGGCTATAGAACTTCAATGAAAGAAGTGCAACGTCAAGAAGACAAGCAGGTGGTAGCGTGAGCACCAGCATGCTGCTACTAATTATTTTTGTGCTGACATCAATTGCCTACGTGGTCGGTCGATCACGAGCAGCTACCCTACGCAAGAATGGTGAACAGCTTCATTCGCTACCACGCTACTATGGCTACCTGACTGCCATATACACCGCCGTGCCGGCGCTGCTACTGTTAGCCATATGGTCAGCATCAGAGCCTACTTTTCTTAAACAAAGCACAGTAAAAACACTTCCCGCGGAGGTTCAGTCGCTTCCACAAGGCCAGCTTGACCTGGTACTTAACGACATCAAAAACATTGCCACCGGCGGCATCACACAGACTGCCGATGACCCGCTAAGAGAAGCTTCAGCCAAACACTACAATGACCGAAAAAACACCAGCCAGCTGTTGAAGTCTATTGTTGTTCTTGTAGCGAGCATACTGGGGGCTCTGTACGGCCTCAGGAAAATCGGCATACACACCAGGGCACGTGTCTTTGTAGAGCGCGCCATGATGACGGTGCTGATTGCCTGCAGTTGCATTGCCATTTTCACCACCGTGGGCATTGTGCTCTCTGTGCTGTTTGAATCACTCAGGTTCTTTAACAAAGTGCCTTTTACCGAGTTTGCCTTCGGTTTGCACTGGAGCCCGCAAACTTCAATTCGTGCCGACCAGGTGGGAAGCTCAGGCAGCTTTGGCGCTGTCCCGATCTTTGCAGGTACATTACTTATTTCAGCCATCGCCATGTTGGTCGCGGTTCCTTTTGGATTGATGTCGGCAATCTATCTTGCCGAATATGCAAGCAGCAACGTGCGGGCCTGGGCTAAACCCTTGTTAGAAATATTGGCCGGTATCCCGACAGTGGTTTATGGCTTTTTCGCGGCTTTAACTGTCGCACCTCTGGTCCGGGATATTTTTGAGGGTGTAGGCTTTGAGGATGTCGCATCAGAAAGCGCACTGGCCGCAGGACTGGTCATGGGCATTATGATCATTCCGTTTGTCTCATCGCTTTCCGATGATGTTATTACCGCAGTCCCCCAAGCCATGCGTGACGGCTCTCTGGGACTTGGGGCGACTAAATCTGAGACGATCAAACGCGTAGTCATACCTGCGGCACTACCGGGCATTGTCGGCGCCATTCTACTTGCGGTATCTCGTGCCATTGGTGAAACCATGATTGTGGTAATGGCTGCAGGTCTGGCCGCCAACTTAACAATCAACCCACTCGAAGCAGTCACCACCGTCACCGTGCAAATTGTGACTCTACTGACCGGCGATCAAGCCTTTGACAGCCCGAAGACTTTGGTGGCTTTTGCTCTGGGCTTAATGTTGTTTATTACCACCCTGATTCTCAATGTTATTGCGTTGGTTGTGGTTCGCAAATACCGTGAGCAATACGAATGAACGCTCAAGAAAAACTCAACACCACTGAAGTGGTACGCGGATCACTTAAGCGTCGCTACGCCCGTGAAAAACGTTTCCGCCTTTTTGGCCTGGCAGCCATTACCGCAAGCCTGACTTTCCTTGCTGTTTTACTGATCACAATAACCGTTCGTGGTCTGCCAGCGTTTAAGCAAACTTTCATCCAGCTTGAAGTCACGTTAGATTCAAAAACGCTCGGCGTCGGTGAAAACCCAGATATCAACGAGCTGCGCAAAGCTAACTATAACGGTGCCATTAAAAAATCACTGACCGCACTCTTCCCCGATGTTAAAAAGCGCAAAGATAAAAAAGCGCTGTATAAGCTGGTGAGTAAAGGCGGCCAGTACGATCTGCAAAAACGCGTTATGGCAGACCCGTCTTTAATCGGTGAAACCTTAAAGGTATGGTTACCTGTCGGGGATGACACCAATAGTTATATTCAAGGCAACATCGATTCGAGCCTGCCCGAGAAGAAGCGACGTTTCAAAGACAATCAAATTCAATGGGTAGACCAGCTCACCGAAGATAAACAAATACAAAGGCGCTTTAACAGCACTTTCTTTGAACGAGGTGACTCACGAGAACCAGAAATGGCCGGAATCAAAGGCTCCCTGTTTGGCTCTATGCTCACGCTGATGGTGACATTGTTATTATCATTCCCGGTAGCGGTGGCAACGGCTATTTATCTGGAGGAATTCGCACCGAAAAACCGCTGGACTGACATCATTGAAGTCAACATCAACAACCTGGCAGCGGTACCTTCCATTGTATTTGGTTTGCTGGGGCTCGCAATCTTCATCAACTTCTTTAGCTTACCGCGCAGCGCCCCCATTGTCGGGGGATTGGTATTGTCACTAATGACGCTGCCAACCATCATTATCTCTGCACGTGCCGCCTTAAAATCGGTCCCGCCTTCTATTCGCGACGCAGCGCTTGGCGTCGGCGCCTCAAAATTACAGGTGGTATTTCATCATGTGTTACCACTGGCAATGCCCGGCATTCTGACCGGCACTATCATCGGTATGGCACAGGCGCTTGGTGAAACCGCGCCCCTATTGATGATAGGTATGGTCGCGTTTATTGTGGATGTACCCACATCCCTTACAGACCCTGCCACCGTGTTGCCGGTGCAAATATATCAATGGGCAGACCTGCCGGAAAAAGGCTTTGTTGAAAAAACCTCAGCTGCCATTATGGTGTTGCTGGCGTTTCTGATTGTAATGAATGCCGTGGCAGTTTATTTAAGACGCAAGTTTGAAAGAAAATGGTAGGGACTCATCTAAACGATAAGCTATCTGCCATTTGGTATTTGATTTCGCTGGATCATAAAAATGCAGGACCTACGCTATGAATGAAGAAGTGAATCCACTGCCTTCGCTGGAACAGGACCAAACTTCTGAGCAAACTATTGAAGAGATAGTAGCCTCATTAGGCGACACGGTAGGTCAGCCACGAGTGGAAGATCCAAAAATGTCCGTGTCTAATGTCGATGTATTTTATGGCGACAAGCAGGCAATTTTTGGCGTAGACCTGGATATTGCCAACAACGAAGTGGTTTCAATGATTGGGCCCTCAGGCTGTGGTAAGTCCACTTTGCTGCGATGCCTGAACAGAATGAATGACACCATTCCGATTTGTCGTGTCAGTGGTGAGCTAACGCTTGATGGCGAAGACATCTATAGCAAAGACACCGACCCGGTATTGCTGAGGGCACGCGTGGGTATGGTATTCCAGAAGCCCAACCCGTTTCCCAAATCAATTTATGAAAACGTCGCTTATGGCCCACGACTACATGGATTGAATCGAAACAAAGCAGACCTTGACGACATTGTGGTTAACAGCTTGAAAAAAGCCGGCATCTACAATGAAGTTAAAAATCGACTGGACGAATCCGGCACCAGCTTGTCAGGGGGTCAACAACAACGCTTATGTATAGCGCGAACTATAGCCTGTAGCCCGGAAGTCATCTTGATGGATGAACCTTGCTCAGCACTTGATCCGATTGCAACGGCAAAAATTGAAGAACTCATTGATGAACTTCGAGAGAACTACGCCATTGCCATTGTCACCCACTCAATGCAGCAGGCAGCTCGAGTATCGCAGCGTACCGCCTATTTTCATTTGGGCAAGCTGGTTGAAGTAGGCGATACAGATACTATCTTTACCAACCCCAGGCACGAACTCACCGAAAACTACATCACTGGTCGATTCGGCTAAACCCATTTTTATTTAGGTCGATATCAACAGGGCCGATTCGACTGGACAATACACAGAGCGACCACAATGAGAACATTCAATCCAGAGGGACACACCGCACACGCGTTTGACGTTGAACTCAATGACGTGAAACATAAAGTTATGACCATGGGCGGCCTGGTCGAATCGATGGTGCACAATGGTCTTGAAGCCCTGCTTACGATGGATGAAGCAATCGGCTTGCAGGTCACGGAAGATGATCACAAAGCCAATCAACTGGAGCTTGATATTGATGAAGACTGCACTCGCATTCTCGCCAGACGTCAGCCGGCAGCAAGTGATCTGCGATTAGTCATCACCATCATTAAGACCATCACCGATCTGGAACGCATTGGCGATGAAGCAGAAAAGCTTGGCCGTATCGCTGTCAAACTATCCAACGAACCCAACACCCCGGTCTACTATAAAGACCTGCATCACCTGGGTGAGCATGTCAAAGTGATGTTGCGCGATGCACTGGATGCTTTTACACGCATGGACGTCGAAGCCGCATTTCATACCGCCGCAAAAGACGAAGCGATAGATACTGAGTACTCAAACTTCTCGCGCTTACTCATCACGCATATGATGGAAAATCCGGCCAATGTGAGCCATGCATTAGACGTCAGCTGGTGCGCCCGTTCACTTGAGCGAATCGCAGATCATGCTTGCAACATTTGCGAGTACGTGATCTATCTGGTCGAAGGACAGGATATTCGACACAGCAACCTTGATGAGATGCGTAAGAAACTTTTGTAGTGGGCTTGCGATACGCAGCCCTACAAACCCCTACTACATTTACCTTTAGCGTAAGCGCGGATATATGGCACATCGATTTACCCGTCGGTTTTTTGGAGCGCGGGTGAGCGGCTTTACGCTCTAGATTTCCCTCGCTCACGCTGGCGGGTTTGTTATCAGGGCACTACCAGGCACAGCGGCAATGGTGAGTTTCGTACCTGTCTTACCACTCGCTGACGCGTCGGGCTTCCCTTAACTCTATTCCACTCGGAGCCGCTTTTGCGGAAACCCGACGCGTCAGCGAGTGGGCGTACTGCTGTGATCTGCATGGCTAATTAGAAGCCTATAGAAACCCCTACTGCATTTACCTTTAGCGTAAGCGCGGATATATGGCACGTCGATTTACACGTCGGTTTTTTTGGAGCGTGTGTGAGCGGCTTTACGCACTAGATATCCCTCGCTCACGCTGGCGGGTTTGTTATCGGGCACTACCAGGCACAGCGGCAATGGTTAGTTTCGTGCCTGTCTTACCGCTCGCTTACGCGTCGGGTTTCCATGACGTGTTGGGCTTGACCACTCGCTCACGCTTCGGGCTTCCTTGACGTGCTGGGTTTGACCGCTCGCTGACGCGTCGGGCTTCCCCTTAACACTATTCCATCTCGGAGCCGCTTTTGCGGAAACCCGACGCGTCAGCGAGTGGGCATACTGCTGTGATCTGCATGGCTTATTAGAAGCCTATAGAAACCCCTACTGCATTGTCCCTTGGCGTAAGCGCGGATATATGGCACATCGATTTACCCGTCGGTTTTTTTGGAGCGTGTGTGCTCGCTTACGCATCGGGTTTCCATGACGTGTTGGGCTTGACCACTCGCTCACGCTTCGGGCTTCCTTGACGTGCTGGGGTTTGACCTGGCTCGCTGACGCGTCGGGGTTCCCTTAACACTATTCCATCTCGGAGCCGCTTTTGCGGAAACCCGACGCGTAAGCGAGTGGGCGTACTGCTGTGATCTGCATGGCTAATTAGAAGCCTATAGAAACCCCTACTGCATTGTCCCTTGGCGTAAGCGCGGATATATGGCACATCGATTTACCCGTCGGTTTTTTTGGAGCGTGTGTCCGCTCGCTTTGGAGTTCCCCCGATTTGGCGGACACTAGGGTTATGCTGTCGTAGCGGCCAGATTTTTATTTCGGTATTGCGCAGGGCTAGTGTAACCGAGTAGAGAGTGTTTGCGTATCCGATTGTAGAACACTTCGATATATTCAAAG
>CALGJU010000023.1 GCA_937928685.1 uncultured Granulosicoccaceae bacterium | reverse complement strand
GGATTATTCTTCTGTTCCCGAACTAAGTCAAGTTTAATCGGTGGATTATGTCTTTCGTTTGGCGCTTGCAGAAATCGGTAAGGGAGCCGATTGTCGAGCGTTTGTAATAGAAGTGAAATCTTGTGTAATCTTTATGAAGCATTCAGGTTGCACTACTGTTCGTTTCAAAGAGAAGCGTTCTGTGATTGAGCATGTTCAGAATCTATGTGTTGATCTTCGAGGTGCTGACCTTCGAGGGAAATCTTCGTGCCTTTCGGGAGATCCAGTGAGTGCCGTGTACGCGAATTTTCACTAATAGTGCGTGACTCTCAGTTGAGAATCAGAATTATTGAATTCTAAGCTTATGTTGCAAGTTATTCGTTGATATCTGCTGAACGGTTGTCAGGAACTCGTCATATACAAGCTCATATCGACGATTGCTATTGAAGTAAATCGTAGGTGATGAGTGTGACGGGGAGGGCTTCAACTACGCTGGTAAATTTAACTTATGCTGTTGGTCAGCCATGTTCATTGGTGCCTAATAGAACATCGACATTAACTTAATGTCTTGCAGTCAGATTGTTCATGTTGAAACTCCCCGTTAGTTGCATTCTACAATCTACAAAATTATGCGCTATCACTTTTGTTTCAAGCTCGATGCTAAACAACTATATTCTACAAAGTAAGAAAAAATTCGGGCGTCATTAATGGAGTTTTTTGCTTACGATAAGTTGCTTAAACGATGTTATCTCCCATTCACTCGATGAGCACAAACCATTGACTCTACCGTCACTCACTGCGGGTTAATCTTCTCGCTGCAGTAAACCACTCAAATAATGTTAAGGATAGCAAATGACAATCTTCAAAAAAGTTCTACTAGGCATCGTCTTGGCAACCGGGTTATCAGCCCAGTCAATAGCAGGGGACATGAAAAAGGATATCGTTGATGTGGCGCTTGCCGCTGGCACCTTCAATACGCTAGCAACGGCTCTGACAGAAGCGGGATTGATTGACACCCTGAAAGGCGATGGGCCGTTCACTGTATTTGCACCAACAGATGAAGCGTTTGATAAAATTCCAGAAGATAAACTGGCTGCCATATTGGCCGACAAGGAATTGCTGACGTCTATACTCACTTACCACGTGGTAGCAGGCAAGGTGATGGCATCGGAAGTTGGAGCGCTTGAATCAGCAGATACTATTCAGGGGCAGGCAGTTAAGATATCCACAAAGGGTGGAGTGAAGATCGGAGAAGCCAATGTAATAGAGGCGGACATTGAAGCGAGCAATGGGGTGATTCACGTCATTGATACGGTTCTAGTTCCACCCCAGTAGCCGTAAGCGAAGTGTAATCTGCAGCTCCTCTTCATGGGGCTGCTTTTTTTTACTCTATAAGAAGCTTAATGTGTGAATCAAAAATAGTGAGACAATGAAAAAATTGTCTCGTCACCGGCATTATTGGAAGATCTAAAGGCTCGCGATGTTAGTGGCGCGGGACCTATTACTGCTCAAAGTCTATTTTTTCTTCAACTGGCAAGTCGAACAAATGTCTGCGCAGGCAATCCAGGCCCAGCTCGGTCCCACCTAATCGGGTCCATCCAGGGCGACCTTGTAAGACGGCCTGCCGCTGGCTGGTGCCGGAGGGATCGGCTATGCCAATGCAGAGTTCTATGGTGGGTTTTTCGGATTGAGTATCTTCACGCGTTAGTACCACTAACGCATGTGTTGATCCGGTGGAGAGGTTTAATGCTTCTGCAAGTGCTACCGCGTATTCAGTGCTGATCTCCGGGTTGATGTCGGGTTGTAGTGATTTGTGCAGTTGCTGTGTGTGATGACTGACCCGGCATTGGGTAAGTACTTGTTTGCTTTGTTCGTGCTTCATCAGTCGTGACGCGATTGCACCGCCGGTTGTCATTTCAATGCATGACAATGTGCTGCCAGATTCAGCAAGTGTGTTGAGTATTAGTGTTTCAAGGGATTCGTCGTCTTCGCACAATATAAAGTGGCCAAGTCTTTTGCGTAGTTCTGCTTCTACAGGTTTGAGTAAGGCGTCTAACTCATCTTCGGTGCCTGCCTGAGCACTTAGTTTTGTCTCTAGCTGTGGATAATGTGTCTGGAAGCCGAGCTTTATCAAGCCACTGGCTTGATCATCAGGTTTAATTACATCTTCAAGTAATCGGTCGGCACGTGACTCACCAATGCCAAACGTGTGAAATCTTTTGAGTCGTGTAACGACTTTGGAGCCCCGCATGGCGAGTAGCCGTGGCACGACTTGTTCATTGATCATGCGGTACATTTCTCTGGGCACACCAGGCGTGAAGAAAAATCGACATTTATTGATGTTTATGGCAAAGCCGCAAGCGGTGCCGATGGGATTGTCAATAAACTCTGCCCCTGCCGGTAACATGGCTTGCTTGATGTTGTTCTCCGGCATCACACGGCCGCGATCTTCGTAGTATGCTTTTAATCTGACCAGCCATTCTTGATTGCATTCCAGCTCGACACCTGCGGCAGCTGCCGCTACTTCCTGCGAGAGGTCATCCACTGTCGGGCCAAGACCGCCGTTGACTATTACCGCGTCAGCGCGCTCTGAGGCTTGACGAAAGGCGGTGGTTAAACTCTCACGATCATCGCCGACGGTTGTGCCCCAGTGAACTGTTAAGGCATTCTCTGTGAAACGTTGTGCGATGTAGCTGTGATTGGTATTGACAGTTTTGCCGGTGAGTATTTCATCACCTGTGCACAATATTTCAATTTTCACTTGGTCGTACCTTTGCCTGGGCTGCGGTTGGATCTGTTGCCGTACAATAGTAACCGATCCGGGCAGCTGCAAAGCTGCGAAACACAAACACTTGCACACACCGTGATACACCCAATGGATAGCACCTTGCGGTGGATGCGCGTTTTCTCCCCCTTGTAGATGTCCATGTCCACGTAGCGCCATAAGGCGCACGAGCAATGTGCCACAAGGCACGAGCCGTCACCATGTTTAGTCGCGCGTTTGATTGGTTTTGAATTTCATCGTGGAGACAGGTAAAAGCGCCATGGATGGCGCGTTAGCGAAGCGGGCACATGGATGTGCCATCTGAGCGACCTGTTGGAGCGATGAAATTCAAAATGCCGCAGGCACCCACAGGGCAAAGCAAGTCGCAAGAAGACTTTTTGCTTCGTTTTTGGTCTTTTCAAAAATGAAGGCCCCCGGCAGGGATGCCGCTCAATAACAAGCCGCTCATAACAAGCCGCCTAATAAACAAGCTGCTGAATACAAACAGCAGAAAGGGCCTGCCTGTAAAAGCGGGGAAGCTCAAGATGTCGCCCGGATACTGAACAAGTATTTCAATACATTCAAATATATGAATTTATATATTGATTAATCTCGCAGCTCAGGATAATGTGGCAATTCTGTGTTGCATCGATCTAACTTTGGGGAGGCCATAGTGATTCGCAAACTGGTTCTTAGTGCTGTAAGCGGTATCGTTTTGATCGGGGTAGTGGCGGCAGATGTGACCGCACCCGGCGATGTAAAAGTAGAAAACCTGGGTATTAGCGTGGCATTAACAGATCAGCCAGGTGATCCAGCAGAGGGCCGCAAAGTATTCGCTAATCGAAAGCAGGGCAATTGTCTGGCCTGCCATGCGAACAGTGATTTAAAAGATCAGCTATTTCACGGAGAGGTGGGACCGGGTCTTGATGGCGCCGGTAGTCGCTGGAGTGAAGCGCAGTTGCGCACCATTGTTGTGAATGCCAAAGCTGTTTTTTCTGATGCCACGGTAATGCCCGGCTTCTACTCTCTGGAAGTAGGCGAAAACGTGCGTAAAGATCTTGTAGGTAAGACTATTCTTACTGCTCAACAGGTGGAAGACATTGTCGCCTACCTGACAACCCTCAAATAGACACTTTCGGAGAGCATATGAATCTCACCAGAAGAAAATTTCTGACTGTAAGTACCAGTGCGGCTGTTGCTACGTTTTTCGGTGGAAGCCGGGCCTTTGCAACCGTTGATGAAATCAACAAAGCTATCAGCGACTTCACGGGCGGTGGTGAGCCTGAATCCGGTGTGTTAGCGCTTAAAACGCCAGAGATTGCAGAAAACGGTAACAGTGTGCCTGTCTCTGTGACGGTGGAAAGCCCGATGACTGACGATGACTATGTAGAGTCTGTGATGATACTTGCGGAAGATAACCCTAACCCTGAAGTCGCGACGTTTCATTTTTCCCCTGCAAGCGGTGAAGCCAAAGCGTCAACCCGTATGCGTTTGGCAAAAACACAAAACGTAGTGGCGGTGGCCAAGATGAGCAACGGTAAGTTCTACAAAGCCAGTAACAATGTGAAAGTGACAATCGGAGGCTGTGGCGGATAACGCTGCGGAGACTACATATGGCTGCAAAACCAAGAATTAAAGTTCCGAAGAAAGCATCGGCAGGCGACATCATCACGATCAAAACTCTGATCAGCCACAAGATGGAATCCGGTCAGCGGAAAGACAAAGAAGGTAAAGTCATTCCGCGCAAGATCATTAATAAATTTTCCTGTGAATTTAATGGCAGTAGCGTTTTTTCCTGCGATATTGATCCTGCAATCTCAGCTAACCCTTACTTTGAATTTAGAGCGAAAGTCAATGAGGCCGGTACCTTCAAATTCACCTGGGTAGATGATGATGGCAGCGTTATAGAAGCGGAAAAGGAAATAGCCATCTCTTAAATTGTTATCAATAATTGTTATCAATGGTTTGATAGCAACAGAATTATTAAGAGAATCAGACATCAGTAAGCAGCAGAACATCGGAGAATACTTAAGGTGAATTACTCGTATAAATTGGCGGCGTTATTAAGTGGTGTTCTAACGACTGCTGTACTCGTCGCAGCCCCGGTGGAAGAAACACTGACGGTGGATGAAGTCGACATGATCAGCCGGGCTGCATCTGCTGAAGGTCATCCGCTGCCTGAAGTAATTTCCGGCTGGCATTACCGCACGGATTCAACTCGTGCACTTCAAACAGACTCTTTCGAAAACGGCGGTATGTTGGGTGTAGAGCTGGGCGAAGAGATTTGGAACACCGTAGAAGGGACTGAGGGCAAGTCTTGTGCTTCCTGTCACGATGACGCAGCCGTTTCAATGGCAAGCGTTGGTGCACTCTTTCCGAAGTGGCATGAGGAAAGTGGCAAGCCAATTAACGTAGAGCTGCAGATCAATGATTGCCGTGTGAATAACATGGGGGCAGAAGCCTATAAGTTTGATAAGGGCGGACAAAAACCTTTGACTGCATTTGTTAAGCACCAATCGCATGGTCAGCCGGTAACAGTTGATCTTACTGAGGGTGATATGCAGCAGTGGTGGGAGCAGGGTAAAGAACTTTACTATCGTCGCACTGGCCAGCTTAATCTCTCCTGTGCATCGTGCCATGAAAAAAATAATGGTAAATACATTCGCGCTGATCATTTAAGTCAGGGCAATGTGAATGGCTTTCCTACCTACCGTTTGAAGCAAGGCAACTTGATTTCTCTGCACAATCGCTTCCGTGGTTGCATTCGTGACACCCGTGCCGAGTACCCGGCAGCGTTCTCAGATGACTTGATGGCGTTAGAGGTATACACCACCTGGCGCAGTCAGGGCTTGTCGGTTGAAACGCCTGCAGTTCGACAGTAATCGATCATGCATTCAAGACGAGACTTTCTGCAGTTTGCCGCGGTCGCTGCAACACTCACCGGGTTTGCCGGTAAGTTATCTCGAGCGAATGCTCAGCAAAGGCTCACACAAGATGATCTTCTTGCCTTTGATGACAAAGGCAAGATCACACT
>CALGJU010000022.1 GCA_937928685.1 uncultured Granulosicoccaceae bacterium | reverse complement strand
CCCTCATCGGGTTGTTCGGAACCGGTTAATAAAGACAGCAGTGTGCTTTTGCCGCTGCCGTTATGGCCAACAAAGCCAACTCGATCGCCAAGGCTTAGCGAGAACGAAATGTTTTTAAACAAAGAGAGGCTGCCTCGTGAATACGAGACGTCCAGTACATTTAAGATGGGTGGTCATGGATCCAGATCCTGTGTCATTACCTGTTATAGGTACAGAAACACAGCGCAACGGTATCCTAGTGTACTGGACCAAATAGAGTGTGCATTTGAGAGTTCGTCATTTGGGTTGCAACAAGGCGAAGCTCGCAGGCAATAGTTATTCTCTTTTCAAGAGCTTCAACGCAGTGGCAAGCCAAATGCCGAGCCCCCGCAGGGGCGATTAATCAAAGTGCACACCACATTCGTTGCAGGCTCTATGACTTACTGTTGTCCCGATTTATCTATTAAAATTAGACACTTTGATAGATTGACTCATATGGGCAATCTATTTGTTCCAGTACACTAGGCTGGAAGGTCCGGCAGCACGTTGCTACGCAATCTGACGATTGCATCTTTCAATTCGAGCTTGCGGCGTTTCATTCGGCTGAGTTCTATCTGATCAGTACCGGAGGCAAGCGCAAAGTCTGCGACTTGCTGGTCGAGTGAGGCATGCTCATTTTCGAGCCGGCTTAGCATTTGTCTTTGATCCAGACGATCTAGTTCGTCGATATTGCTCATAGGCTACTCATTGGGATTACTCATAGATTGCTAAACGATTGCGCCTGCCGGGTGATGTTTCAATCTGTACCAACGTATTTTTTTCTTTGACTGGTTGCGATTGTGGTCGGCTAAGGTAGGATGTGACTGCCATGAATGTTCCCTGCAATCCGCGAGTTACGTGAATAATAACCCAGTCCCTGCCAGCTGTCGCGACCTACTTCCCAAAGCAGTTCTTAAACGAGAGTACACCGATTTCCAGGTGGTTGAAAACCTGGGGTTTGAGCCTGACGGAGAGGGGGAGCACCTGTGGCTGGAGATCAGAAAAACGGGTCTGAACACTCGAGATGTATTGGAGGCGCTGGCGCGTGCCTTTAAAGTACACGAAAAGAATGTTGGTTATTCCGGTTTAAAAGACAAGCATGCTGTTACTACCCAATGGGTCAGTATTCCGTATCCGATAGCAGAAGCGCCACCTGCGGTGGCAGACGTGATTCCAGATCTTGAGGGTGTTGAAATTTTACAGCTTACCCGCAGCCTGAAAAAATTGCGTAGAGGCGCTCATCGGTCTAATAGTTTTGTTGTCAGGCTGCATGAGATTGATGGTGACCCACAAGAGATAGAACGGCGCCTTGAGACGATAGTATCAATCGGGTTTCCGAACTATTTTGGAGCGCAGCGATTCGGTATCGACGGGCGCAACATTGATAACGCACGTAGTATGTTCACGGGGAAAAGAAAACTCACTCGCTTCAAACGATCAATGTATTTATCTGCAGCGCGTTCCTGGCTGTTTAATCAGGTGCTTGCCAGGCGAATCGAATGCGATGACTGGTTAAAGGTGTTACCGGGTGAAGTTTGTATGCTTGACGGTTCCAATAGTGTATTTCATTGTGAGGTGCCTGATGCAGACTCACAACGTCGCCTTGATGAGAAAGATATTCATACCACAGGTCCTCTGCATGGCAGTGGTGAAAGTATGGCAACCGATGTCGTTCGTGCTCTGGAGTTGAGCTGCATAGAGCAGGAAGAAGTGATTGCCAACGGCCTTGTGAAAGCAGGTTTAAAAACCGAGCGTCGAGCCCTTCGTGCGGTCGCACATGAACTGCAATGGCAGTGGCTGGATGGCCAGACATTGGAGTTGTCTTTTGGTTTGCAGCGTGGTGTGTACGCAACGTCGCTGCTCAATGAGTTGGTGGAGTTGAAACAAGCGGAGTATAGCTCTTGAGCTGGTGGGGTAAGTTGCTGGGTGGTGGATTTGGATTCCTGATAGGCGGACCCATCGGTGCTTTGATCGGCGCGGCACTGGGTCATAACTTTGATTCAGGTCTAGAGCGTTTGCAGCACGAAGATGATGTCGCTTCTAAAGAAGACATGAAGCCTGGTGCGCAGGAGCGTGTGCAGGCGACGTTTTTTACAGCCACTTTTGCCACCATGGGTCATATTGCAAAAGCGGATGGCACAGTTACCCGTGATGAAGTACAGGTGGCTGAGAATATTATGGCTCAGATGCAGCTCAATGCAGAGCAACGTCGGGTTGCGATAGATCTGTTTCAACAGGGAAAAGATCCGAATTATGACGTGAGGGCGGTGGTAGAGCAGTTTCGCATTGAGTGCAGAAGGCGCACCAATTTAATGCGAATGTTTGTCGAAATACAATTGCATGCCGTCTACGCCGATGGCAAGTCGCATCCCGCTGAAGAAAAAATACTCGAAGAGGTGTGTGAGTATTTAAAATTTCCAAAGTTCATGTTGCGACAAATGGAAATTCTGGTCAAAGCCGGAAGGGCGCCAGGTGGAAGTGGAGGGCAGCGTCGTCAGTCATCTGGTCGCACAGCGGCACGTAGTAGTGCAATGAATGTGGCAGATGCCTATAAATTATTAGCGGTAGATAAATCGGCAGACAAGGCGGTAGTAAAAAGGGCGTATCGAAAACTTATGAGTCAGCATCACCCCGATAAGCTGGTGGCAAAAGGATTGCCGCCAGAGATGATCAAACTCGCGACTGAAAAGACTCAGCATATAAGAGCGGCGTATGATTTGATCAAAGAGGCGCGCGGCTGGTAGGTCTCGGGAGCATGCGTGGCAGCGAGTGGCGAGTCGAATGTGACCAAATTAGTTAGTTAGAAATTTCCAGTTCGTTTTGCGAAGGTCGTCTACATCGCAGTGCGTGCTTATGTGTTCTTGTCCCGCCTCTTGTCGCTTATGCCCGCCTGCGAAACCTTTGTTATTTCTCGTTCAATCGTGGCATTAGCATCACCAGATTGCACGGACGGGTGCGGCTATCCAGTTGTTCGGAAACCAGCTTTTGCCAGGCTGTCTTACAGGCGCCGGGTGAGCCGGGCATCACAAAAATATAAGTGGCGTTGGCCACTCCTGCGAGTGCCCGTGATTGCAGTGTAGAGGTTTTAATGTCGTCGTAGGAAAGGACCCGGAACATCTCTCCAAATCCTTCGATCTCTTTATCGAGCAATGGTTTGACGGCTTCCGGTGTGCCATCGCGACCGGTGACCCCTGTGCCGCCGGTGCTCAGTACTACGTCAACGTCTGCATCTGCAATCCAGTGACTGAGGGCTGCGCGAATCTGATATTTGTCGTCTTTGACAATAGATTTGTGGGTGCACTGGTGGCCCGATTCGGTCAATTCCGCGATCAGTAGATTGCCGGATTTGTCGTCTGCATCGGTGCGGCTGTCAGAGACCGTGAGCACGGCGATGTTGAGGGATTTGAAAGTGTCGAAGTCAGTCATAATAGGGGATTGGCCAATGTTTGAACTCATACTATCAGACGCTTGGCCATCCAGCGTCTCACTGTGAGAGAATAGCGGACTCTTTCCCCTCATTTAATTAACGGCGAGCTACCTGCGACTATGGCTGAACGGCTGCAAAAACTAATGGCTCGCGCCGGTCTTGATTCGCGTCGCAAAATCGACGCAGCGATATCGGCTGGTGAGATTGTGCTTAACGGACAAGCCGCCACACTTGGCGATAAGGCGAGTGCCGGAGATCGCATTCGCTACGCGGGTAAACGTTATCGAGTGTTGGAAAGCGGTGCCCGACCCGCGCGGGTGATTGCCTACCATAAACCGGAAGGGCGAGTGACCAGCCGCTCGGATGAGCGCAATCGCCCGACTGTGTTTGACCATCTGCCACGGCTTAAATCGTCACGTTGGGTGGCGGTTGGACGGCTTGATTTTAATACCACGGGTCTGCTGCTGTTTACTGACAACGGTGATCTTGCCAATGGATTGATGCATCCATCATCAGAGGTTGAGCGTGAATACGCTTGTCGTGTGCGTGGCCCGGTCAGCGATGAAGATCTTAAAAAACTCCACGACGGTGTAGAGCTTGAAGATGGTATTGCTCGCTTTCAACGCTGCTGGTTTGACGGCGGTAGTGATAACAATCAGTGGTATAGAGTGGTATTGAGTGAAGGTCGTAACCGGGAAGTTCGACGTATGTGGGCAGCACTTGGTTACCAGTTAAGTCGTTTAACACGTGTGCGATACGGCCCGGTGGAATTGCCGTCGTGGCTGCGTGCGGGGAAAATCACCGATGTTGAAGATGGTCTGTTGACTCATCTTTATCAGATCGCGAAGGTGTCTCAGCGGTCTGAATCTGTATTGCGGCTTGAGCTGGATTCCATGCGTCGGGGCCGTAAGAAAGTGATGCGGGGGCGTCGGCCCGGGGGCAGGCGGTAGGATTTTTTTCGCTGGCGCTTGGCTTCATCGAAACCCGCCATGGATGGCAAGCCACTTACGACAAGCAAACCAGTCCAGTGAAGAGCCGCAGGAGCGGAACAAATAAACTAATCGCCGAACAGCGCAAATAAAAGACCAATGGGGCCCGCAAAACTGCGGGCCACCAAACTTGGCGGAGAGAGAGGGATTCGAACCCTCGATACACTTACGTGTATACACACTTTCCAGGCGTGCTCCTTAAGCCACTCGGACACCTCTCCGGAACATTGTTTACCGTGGTTTTAACCCCGGTTAAATCGCTTTTACTCGTGCTGCTATCACCCTTCCTGACCACTACCTTTAGGAGTATAGATGGGTGAGGGAAAAGGTGACACATTGCTGCCGACATCTGCAATTTTCGGTGTGCCGCGTTTTTCCACTTCATCAATTCTGATTACTGCATGCATCGGGATGATAGTTTGACTGACACCTTCGAATTCCGTTTTGAGTTTTTCCTCTGAGGGATCAACCACTACGGTGGTGTGGGCATCAAACATCAAACCTTCGATTACCACAAACCCGTACAGCTCACCCTGATAGATATCACGCGCATAGAGCTCATAGATTTTATCTTGATTGATAAATCGGATGCGATATACGTGTTCTTTTGACATCAACAGAAGTCCTGATCAGCGATGCCAATAGGGCGACCGAAATGGCTGCCAAGGGGGCAATAAATGACGCTGGTGTGCGGGTAGAGCAATCGAGCCGGACGATAATAACACGGGATAAGACGGGGTGGTATTTTTAACAGCAATTGCTATTCATTCGACTGTTGTGTCGCACTGGTGGCTAAATCAACCGGAAAGCGAACATTGGATGGGCCGGTCTGGCTTTGCGCAGCCAAATGTATCGAAAAGGGGTGATCTGAAGCGATTAAGTGACATCACACGCAGTGGCGGGGTTCGATATCGAGCCGGATCACAGAATGGTCGCCGTGCTCGGATGGATAGTACTGACGCACCAATGGATCGTGACCCGGGATAATGTGGTTTTTACTTTCAGCCAGTGTTTCTAGGCGGTTGAAGCCAGTTAGCATGTCTTCTAAATCCACGACAATCGGAAAGGGTTTTTGTCGTAGAAAATTTTCATAGTAGTGGCTCGCATCTGACGCCAGAACAATCCAGCCTCGGCGGGTGTTAACTCTGACGCACTGCAGGCCGCGGGAGTGACCACCAATCAGGTGCACTTCAACGCCCGGTGCAATCGTTGAGGAGCCATTGTGGAATTTCACCCTGCCATCAAACAGGCGCCGCACCATCTCAACCACATGCTCGCCCGTGAATGGCTGTCGCAAGGTGTCGTGGCACATGCAGGGACCGGTGGCGAACGTCATCTCTTGTTCCTGCAGATGAAATGTGGCGGCTGTAAACGCCGGCAGCGAACCGGCGTGATCATAGTGCAGGTGCGTAATAATCACGGTATCGATGGTGTCTGGTGCAACCCCGAATCTTTTCAGCAGATCGGCTGGTTCAATTTCTACCGGTCGGTCGCGAGCTATACCCTCTGCAGTGTCATACCCGGTATCAACCAGAATGGTTCGCGTCGGGCTCTTGAGTAACCACAGGTAGTAGTCCATGTCGTGTGGGGTAGTGTGATTGTCATCAAGCAGGAATGAATCGTTTCTTGTTCTTGAATTTCGCTCAGCATATTTCAGCGCGAAGACTTCCCATACTTCGTTCATGCTTTAGCCTTATTGGTTGTACTGTGCCGATTGTGTGTTTGAGCAGCGGTATACACCAGGGATTCCAACCGTTGATTTTGCAGGTAGTCGCTTGCAACGTTTTCAAGTGGTGTATTCAGCTGCAGGTGATCAATAATATGTTTTTGCAAGTGATAAACGCAATCACCGCCGAAGTCGTTATCGTCAAACAAGTACTCAATGGCGTGCCACTTTGTGTGGCCGAATTTTCGTAAGTGTATATCGCCGTTGCCGTGCAAAGAGAGGCAGCCGTTTGTGCCTTCAATCAGCATTTCACCCATGGTGAGCCGTGAGTTTTCAGTGGCGTGATCAAGGTGTCGATTGCCATCAAAGTGTGCTCGCAGGCCGTGGTGGTAGTAGAAAATAAAATGACCGGCATCTTCACCGCTTATGGCGGGGTTTAATTTTTGAAGATCTGCGCTGAGCGCATCGGGCTCGCCGAAAAGGTATCTGAATACATCTATATAGTGAATGCCGGTCTCATGAATCAACAGTTGCTTCATTTGCCGAAAGTAGGGTTGGCGCTCAAGATAGGCGTTCTGACCCTGGCCATCGCCTGGTCGCAGTCTGAAGGTTGCCTGTAGAACATCACCCAGGGAGCTTTCATCAAGCACTGATTTAATTTTTCTAAACCACGGCTGAAAGCGAAAGTTTTCATGTACCACCACTTTTGAATCGCTGGAGGCAATCGTTTTATGGATTTCTTCCGCCGCCTCGAGGCTGCCACAAAAAGGTTTCTGGCAAATGATTAAAGGGCATTTTAGTTGGATTGCCTCTGTAATTAACGAAGCATGAGACGGTGGTGGAGTGGCGATATCAATAATATCGACTGCGCTGTGGGCTAGTGCAATAGAAAGTGAATCGGTGATCAGTAAGCCGGGCAAGCCGTGTGTGGTGACAGTCTCTTTTAGTGCCTCATGCTTGGAGCGATCAGTCTCAATGATCGCTGACACTTCCACAGTGGGCATTCTTAGCCAGGCATTGATATGAAAGTGGGCAAAGTACCCACCGCCGATGACAGCAACGCGAATCTTGGAGGCCATAGTTTGCCAGCAGTTCCTACTTCATTGATCTTTGGCTATGGATTTACAAGCAATCCAGAACACATTGAGCGATTGAATCTGTGCCAGCAGTGCCACCTAAATCACCGCCACGCCCTTCAGGTTTGGCGGCGGCAGTAGTCGCGGCGTTGCGCAGTTTTATGCCGAGTGTGCTCGCTTCATTACATTGGTTTTCTTCGCCAAGGTATTCAAGCATCATGGCGGCAGATAAAATCATTGCCAATGGATTAGCCAGGCCCTGACCTGCGATGTCGGGAGCGCTGCCGTGGCATGGTTGGAATACAGCATGATCAAGGCCGATGTCAGCTGAGGGCGCTAAACCGAGGCTGCCCATGAGTCCTGCACCAAGGTCAGAAAGGATATCGCCAAACATATTCTCAGTTACCATCACATCAAGATCCCATGGGCTCTGTACCATTTTCATGGCGGCAGCATCAACGTACATTGCAGAGGTTTCTACATCCGGAAAGCTCGCTGCACGTTCATTGAATATCTCTCGAAAGAACCAGAATGATCGAAACACATTGGCTTTGTCGACGCACATCAGTTTGGAAGGGCGATTCAGTTGCTTCGCTCTTGACTGTGCTAACCGAAAACTGAAGTCGAAAAGTTTCTCTGACACTTCTCTTGTAATGCGCAGTTGTTCAGTGGCGTATTCGTTGTCAACCACTTTACCTTCGTCTTTATGTGCAAACATGCCTTCAGTGGATTCTCTTACCAGGACAAAATCAAGGTTTGCACCGCGTGGGTCGGAAAGTACTTGCGGTCCATTGTCGAAGGTAAAGACCGGACGGACACCTGCGAACAGGTTGAGTTCTAATCTAAGGTCAATTTGGGGTACTAACTCGGTGCCGTCCGGCTTTCGAATGTGTGGCAGCCCCATCGCAGATAGCAGGATGGCATGGCATTTTTTTGCCGCTTCAACGGATTCTCGGGGCAAGTCCTCACCGGTTTTCTCAAACCATACAGCGCCCGCCGGGAGGGTCTCAAATGACAGAGAAAATGACTCAGCCGACTGCGCCAGCCGCTTTAGTACCTCAATGGTGGGCGCCATGATCTCTGGCCCGATGCCGTCACCTTCGAAGACCGCGATGTTAAATCCTTGTTTTTCCAATGTGATTCAGTCCAATGAGATATTTCTGGGTCGTCAATTGCCGGGTTAGACGACATTGTCGTATTTGAGAAGCTTTCTGTCAGTCACGTAATATAATTGTTCAGTTTAAGAAACACAGAAATATCTTCAGCTTTAGGCACCATCGTGAGAATTTACTTTAACTTCGACCTTCAACGCGTTCGTTTGCGGGCTCTGAGCGTGGTAAAAAGTGTCCACAGTACGTAGCCGGGTACACGGATGTCCATGGCTCAATGATAACTAAAAAAATAAAATTGAGTAGAAACGATGGTCGAGGTACAAAAATTTCAGCCTGCAGTCAGCACCCAAGCCCGTGATGCAATCGTTTTTATTGCGGGCGCAGGCAATGAGGCGATCTGTGCAAGCGTCACCAGGGTGCTTGAAAATTTGCACGCTCGTGAGCTGATCGGCCGAGTCGAGTTTTGCGACGTTACAAAAGCTAACGCCATGGATTCGATCGCAACAAGTGCCAGTGTGTTTATATTTCTACTCGACCAGAAACATCAGGTGGGGGCTTGTGCTTCACAAGCAGCCTATCTTGCGAATCGAAAGGCGGTCACTGGTAAAGCCTTGATCGTGCCGTTAGTGATTGAAAGTGACTTTGCTTTTGATCAATCGGCGTTGTCTTTTATGTCACCCATTCAGGCACATTCGAACAAGATGAGTTCCGCGATGGAATCGCTTGAGTATTTGATCTCTCAGTTTATCTCGAAAAGTAAACCGGTGCCTGTGGCACCGTTAGCACTGGATGAAAGGCTGGCTGGTGCATCGCAAATAGCAGAAACAGTTGATCCGTTACCGTGTCATATGAGTGCGTATGATAATTTTATAGAGCAGCTGATCGGTCGATTGCAAGTGATGCGGATGCATGATCGCAGACGCAATCTGAATTTGTTTTCAGAGGCGGTACGCACTGTATTAGGCGCGGAGATGGTGTATTGCTACTACCGCAGTAAGAATGGTGTGTTACATATTTATGAGGCAGAGTCTAACAGGCCGATACATGACTGTTCTGCATCGGTAGTGCACAGTGTGCTGGAAGATGCATTGAAAGGTTATGCACATGATTTAAGCAAGCGTTCATTGCATCTACAAAATTTTCTACCGCAGTTAGCACCACAGGCAGGTAGTAACATTGAGTGCATGGTGGTGGTGAATCAAACGCTGCCGAACTGTGGTGTTTTTGTTGCAGCAAAGGGCGGATTTACTCGTTTTCCTTTAACTGAAATTCTAAGTACCGTAATCAATACCTTGCATGATGCGCTTGCCTGGGCACGCTTTGAGACTTTTGAAAAGTTAAAGTCACGTGTTTATGATGCATTGAGAAAAGACTACCGTTTCGTCAGTGATGATATGTATGAAGATCGTCGCCGAATCTTTAAAAACCAGTTGTCTGACCTGAGTATTCATTTCGAACCGATGTTTCGGTTTGATCGTGATACTCAAGAGGTCGATGTGTTTGCCTATGAGGCATTGGCGCGTGAACACCAGGAGGCGAGCTCAGCGCCGGTTGAGGTATTCAATACTGCGAGTTTATGGGGTATGGGGTTTCAATCTGAGCTTGACTCTACTTTGCTGAAAATCTCACTGGCAAGTTATGAAGCACAAATTGCATCTTCCGTGACAACCGGTGCTGAGATAAAACCACTGTCGTTGAATGTATATCCTGCAACTCTGCGCTCGGTAGCCTATCGCGAGCTGTTGTATGAGTTGTTGTCGAAGTCTGCCCCGCTTTGCGGGCATCACCTGATTATGGAAGTGTCAGAGAAAACACTGGTATCGCCCGAGCTGCAGACAGAGGCGCGGAAACAACTGGAAGACTATCGCAATGTGGTCAATCAGTTGATGCAGCTTACCGGAGTCAGGTTTGCTATAGATGACTTCGGCGTTGGCAATTCATCGCTTTCAAGGCTTGATAGTTTAAAGCCTCACTATGTAAAAATTGATCGCGATATCCTGTCATTTGATACTAATATGGCGAATACCTTGATTCGCTACTTGCTTGATAGTCAAAAACAGCAGGGTGCCAGTGTCATTCTCGAAGGGGTTGATATTCATAG
>CALGJU010000021.1 GCA_937928685.1 uncultured Granulosicoccaceae bacterium | reverse complement strand
TTCCATTAACGATCGGGGCTTGGTCCACTCGCTCACGCGTCGGGCTTCCATTAACGATCGGGGCTTGGTCCACTCGCTCACGCGTCGGGCTTCCTGATGGGTGGGACTTGCCATTTGTTGACGCATCGAGTTTTCTTCGTGTGTACCCGAAGCTAACCTGCTCATCTCGCTCTAAAGCAGAATGAACGGCTCAACCGTAAGGGAGCATCAGCGCTACGCGCATCTACCAACGTGCAAATATTCAACTGCGATACCAACGTGGTACGTTACCTCCCCCAACAATGTGGACGTCAAAAAAGCCAAACAAACGCGCGGCTAGCGCAACGAAAACAGCACGCTGATACGCGCCCCACCCAATCGTTCACATTGCTGAATATCCACCACCGCATCATGATGCCTTGCGATTCGCGCCACCACGGCCAAGCCTAAGCCATAGCTAGCGTTACCAGTGCTTTCACCACGTTGAAACGGTTTCATCACATTTTCACGTATTGCCACTGGAATCCCCTGACCATCGTCGCAGAAGGCCACTTCGATGTTTGTGCCCTTACGCTGGAGCTCAATCACCAGCCTCTTGTCAGCATAATCTGCTGCGTTCTGTATTAAGTTATTAAAAAGCATTGCTAGATGCTCGATGCAACCGGTGACTCGCAATTCATCGCTCTCACTCAAACGTGAATCATCAGTACGAATCACAATACGTACGCCATAGTACTGACCAACACACTCTTGCAGAAGTGAGCGTAACGCCACCGATCGCTTCTCAACCCCTTCCATCACGTTATCAAGCCTTGCATAACGCAGTAGCGAATTGACCAACGATTCCATTTCCTTTAAGTCATTATTTATTCTGCCCAGATACTTTTTTCTGGCATCTGCCGTATCTGCCTCTGCCAATGTATCAATACCAAACCGAAGCCGTGCCAGTGGCGTGCGTAAATCATGACTGACCGCCGAACTAAGCAACTTGTTATCGTCAACCAGTTGCTGGATCTGGTCAGCCATCCGGTTAAAGTCATCTTCGATATCACGAACATAAGACAAGCCAGGTTGATCAACCCTGCTGTTAAGATCTCCCGCGCCAAATGATCTGGCAGTTTTTCGCAGCAAATTTAATCTATATAGCAGCGGCTTAAGCCACAACAGAACCAACAGCAATGTACCAAGGTAAAACAACCCGGTAAAAACCAGGGCCATGTTTTTATTCTGACTGGCAACAGGCGCCGCCGTTTCAACTGACAAAACTTTTTTATGATTAGTTAAATAGAAGTGCAGCGAAATACCTGCATCAAACTCAAGCAATAACGGCTCACCGGATTCAAAGTCTTCCAGTAGTGATGAAGGCAGTGAGAGTTCATCTTTGCTTTCAATAGCGATTTTATATTCAGTCGTCTGCGGCCACTTAGCAATAATCTCTTCAGGAGATTCAGACTGATTAAGCGTTGCGGCAAGCCCACTGATAAATGACTGAACCCGAGAAATCTCATCCTCCCCTTCTGCCTCACTGCCCCCTTGATACTTCTCAAACACAGAGTCCAGTAGAAAGCCAAGTCCAAAAATTGCCACCAGCACTACCAGCAACAAAGTGATTGTTAGTCGTCGCATTCGTTACCAGGCATCTGGGGCAAAGACATATCCTTTACCCCATACGGTTTTGATTTTTGTAGGTTTACCACTGTCATCTTTAAGCTTCTTGCGAAGGCGTGAAATCAATATATCTACAGAGCGATTAAAACCATCGTATTCAATACCCCGTAATTGACTGACTATATCCTCCCTCGAATGTACCGTTCCAGCCTGTTCGGTGAGCAACCACAGAAGATTAAATTCATGCGATGAAATGTCTATGAGCTCTTGTTCCAGATAGACACTTCGAGACTCTGCATCAATTTTAAAGCAACCGAATTCCCTGATCTGCGTATTAGCAAGCTCTGCCGGGTTATTCTGGTTTAACAAAGCGTGAACACGCGCCAGCAACGCCTTCGGCCGTACCGGTTTTATCAAGTAGTCATTAGCGCCGCTTTCTATGCCAGCAACCTCATCTGACTCTTCTCCGCGCGCGGTGAGCATCAGAATTGGATTAGCGTAGAACTCCCTTGCCGCCCTGCACACTTCGAAGCCACTCTTTTCCGGTAAATTGACATCCAGAATAACGATATCGGGCTCATCAATTTTTATTAAATTAATGGCTTCATCACCGCGGTTCGAAACGGAAATATCAAAGCCATTATCAAGAAGGTAATCGCTCATCCAGTCTGCGAGCGACTCATCATCTTCAACCACAAGAATATGTGGTTTCGGATCTTCTGCCTCAGCCACTAGAAAAGCCTCCAACGATAGCGCTTGCGGGTTTTTTGATATACCCAGGCCACTGTGACTTGTCCGCTGGCCACAGTAGCTGATTCATTTTGCAAGTTGAACAACATCGCCTGCTCTGATGCAAACTGATAAATCAATTCCCCGTTGTCGACATCGCTAAAGCATTTCAGTGGCTTTGATTGACCACCCGCAAAGAGACAATAGTCCCCTTTGTCAGAGGCATTAAAACGCAAGCGCAGCTTCTGATAACACACCTGGCCCTTTCTCAGTGCCACACATTTTTCAGGCGTTATCGTTAATACCGCATCCTCAGCCAACACTGGACTGAAACCCAATATCGTTAATACTGCCACCATAGTTGGACTTTTCATAATACGCATCAGCTTCCGTGCAGCACGTAGTAGATTCCAGTTGAAACAAGGTAGCCTGAGTCCCCTTGCGCCAATGGACTATTTACCACCGACGAAGGATACCTGGTGTATTCAGCATTGGCTCTAAATATCCATTTTTCATTTAAAGGCAATGTCGCACCTAATTGCAGGGTTGGCATGAAACCGCTATCCGCTTGATACTCAGGCAATGTCTCGGTGGCCTCAGAAGAAGAGACGCCAAACAGCTGGTCAACTACGTTATCAGTAAAATACCGCACGCCAGCCAGGGCATGCAAATTCCAATTCCTCACTTGAGCCTGATGGCCAAACTGAAGTGAGGCAATGACTCCATCATGGGCGCTGCTGACATCACTCACCAGTTCGAATTGAGCAATGCCGTCCCCGAAATAGTAACTACTCCGGAACCCAAGATTTATATCTCCCTTTCTGTTTTCGATAGTTTCAAAACCTACTACGTCACTCCGGTTCACCCCACCAAATAGAGTAGTGAGAATGATATCGTGATTAGTCTTATCAGTGGAGTAGGCGTTAATTCCAATCGATGCATTACTAAAGCTATTGTCTATAAATTCGACAAACACTCTCTTATATTCCAACCGCCCTTCCAGGCTTCCCGACAGTGAAAGAGACATATCTCCGGATTGCTCAAGGGTCTGGCCATTGAACCCGACTAAAGGTTCCGAACCAACCGCCAAAGCAAAACCAAACTCTGCAAAACTACCTTTACCGTAACCGGGATGTTGAATTTCCCGCGCTATGTCGGCGGCAAATGCATTAAAACCCGTTAACAGTATGGCGACAGCGCATGGAGACCTTTTATTCATAGAAATATTCCGTTTCAATTGTGTTGACTATATATTGCGGCCAAACACTGATTTAATCTGTAACAGGATGTACAAACGCACGCTGAGAATGCGCCACCACAATTATTATATAGTGACAGAAATCCATTGATTACAAATACATTTAGTTACATATAGATACACCCGGTTACAGATACATATTCACACCCGAACTAGCATCGTTGGCTCATACCACGAATAGAGAGTTACACCATGCTAAACGCAAAAAAAGGCTACGCACTCGCACTCATTGCCACACTCGCGACCGCATGCTCATCGGACAATGACCCAGCGCCAACCCTTACTTGGTCCGCCTGTGAAACTGGCCCAACACTCGAATGCACAACACTCGAAGTTCCGAAGGATTACGGAAATACCGAAGGCGACAAAATATCTCTGGCCTTAATACGAAAAGCTGCAACAGGGAATCAAAGACTGGGCGCCCTGCTATTTAATCCAGGCGGCCCTGGTGGATCAGGGATAGAGCTTATCGAAGCCTTCGAAGAGATTGGCAACATTCCAGAGGCAATAACAGCAGCTTACGATATAGTCAGTTTTGACCCGCGCGGTGTCGGTCAAAGCACACCAGTAGAGTGTGGCGAGATAGGCTCCGATGACATCAATGGATACCCTATCGATGCGAGCGCTGTTCGCGAGCTACATGCAGAGATTACAAAGGCCAACACCGCTTGTTCTCAGCAACACGGGGAATACCTGCAACAACTGGGTTCACTCAACGTGGTTCGTGACATGGACGAGATGCGTATAGCGCTGGGTGAGAACAAACTCAACTTTATCGGATATTCCTATGGAACCCGACTGGCCGCTCTCTATCTTCAAACCTACCCGACTACCAGTGGCCGGATAGTGCTTGACGGAAGCGTCGCGCCTTACTCGTCAGTGATCACTCTGTTCAGAGAATCATTACCACAGCTAAACACCAATCTACGCAACATATTATCGCAATGCACTAATACAGACGACAGCTGCGATGTTGATCAGCTCATGAATAGATTGGTCGATCGCGTCAATCAAATCTCTACTGACCCCACCAATGAAGCACAAGAAGAGTTCGGCATTCTCGCCGATATTATTGTCGAGGCAACACAGTCCCCACAGTTCGGCGATTTAGCCGCCGAAACAATTATCGAGTACATAAACTCATTTGATCGAGCTGTATTCGTGCGTTTTATTGAACAACTTGACGAACTCGGTTTTTTTGACAACGAAGAAGAGGAAGGCGATGAGGACAACGAAACAGCAGGAGTAGCCGTTCTATGTGCCGACGATGCAGATCGACCAAGTGCCGACACACTAGTCTCTTTACTTGGCGAGTTCAATCAATTATCAGATGCCTTTGCTGAAGCACAAGTCGCCGAAGCAGGTCTCTGCGCCGGCTGGCCGGCAGCCCTTGAGCCCCTACCGATTATAGCCACCAGTACCGCACCAGTTTCTTTGGTCATTGGTGGCACAACCGACGCGCAAACTCCACTTGCATGGTCGGAAACAATGGCACAGTCTATTGGCGGTATCTTCATCCGCTCAGAACACTCCGGGCACACGTCGGTGTTTAATGAGGAAAGTGACTGTATTGATGATCTGGTCGAGCAATTCTTACTCGACGGACTGGCTCCCGCGGCTACTGAGTGCGGTGCAGACGACTGACTTCACTGACAGGAGAACAATTTATTGTTCTTCTGTCACCTCGGCACTTTTTCTGAGGACAACACGGGAATTCTGTCTGACCGCTATGCAAAGTAGTCAGCACCGAGCTGCATGTTATCCAATGCCTGCAACCCAACCGTACTACCATCGAATTTCGAGTAAACTCTACCCCTATTGATAAATTACTCTGGAGATATCTCATGCTTTTCATTGTAACGGGTGCTTCGTCAGGTATAGGCTTTGCTGTTGCGACGTCACTCGCTACTCGAAATCACGATGTGATTGCCGTAGCAAGGAATGCCGAGCGGCTTGAGACGCTAAAGAGTAGCTCTGGCGATCGTGTTCAAATAATTCCGGCTGACCTATCGACTGAGTCAGGGCGCATTTCCGTTGTAGAGAAAGCGAAGTTCACCGGTAAAGTGGACGGGATAGTTCATGCTGCCGGGTCCCTTATCACTCCCACTGATTACCGAAATCTAAACGCTGACAAAATTGTTGCAGACCTGAATATTCATGTCACCGTACCGATTGCATTGAACAACGCTTTGCAAAACGAGCTAGCAGGTGGGCGTATTTTATACATAGATTCCTTTTCTGCCAGCAGCCTTCGTGTTGGCTGGTCAGGCTATTCAATTGCAAAAGCAGCAGCACAAATGGCCGCACGTGCAGCATCTGAGGAAATTACTGAATCGGCCATAATCAGGGTCTTTCCCGGCGCTGTTCAAACCCCTTTAGTGGAATCCGTATTGTCATCACAGCAAAGCTCTCCAACGCGCGATATTTTTAAAAAGATGAAATCAAACGGAACCATTATCGAACCTGACGTTATCGGGGAATATATCGCTGACATTCTTGTTACCGCAACAGATCAGCAACTTGAAGAACGTGAAACCTGGGACTTTAACAATCCCAACGACCGGGCATTCTAAGCAGATACAAAATAGTACAGCCACCGCACCGGATTGCAGACAACGCTTTTGAAGAACAGATATTTATAATTGTAGTACTTTTGGGGTGTGACGGCCTTAATATGGCATCGCTACATTCAAGTCATCCATTCCATTCAGCGCTTCAATAAGTATAATCACATCGAAAGCACTGCACGATACAAACTCGACTTTCACAAACATCGAAGTCGAGGTCAATCAATTCGTCCAGAGCTATAATGTCATGATTCCCTGTTTATACATCAAAGATCCGGAGATGGTGTTGTGATAAACGAATTCAAGATTACCGAGGCTGACTGGAAGGTATGGAAAGCCCTGCGTCTCCGAGCGATTGATAAGTACTGCGAAGAGACGTTTTCACAGCTACAGGCACTTATTGACAATAAAGATAGAGTGCATGACCGTCACCGCAGGCTCTATCAATTGGTTACAGAGCGTGATGATCTGATCGAACAACTGTTCGATCCACTGACACGAAACAGAGCGCTGTTCCAGCTACCGAACCTATATCGCCTGGGCTTGATCAGTGCAGAAGAGATATCGCTTTTCAGCGATGAACTTCAAGAGTATCTCAACGATTGGAAAGAGCTGTAAGACCGGGATCAGCTAGACACCTGAGCACTGGCATGTGCAAAGCAGATATCCAGTGAGCCTGGCTCCAATTTATTTCTTCGTGCTATTGGCAATTTTTCAAGCCTGGTATTTACGCTTCAAGCTGGAAGGAGGTTTTAGTCGTCAAGCCCAACCCTGAAGCGATTATAAGTCCACGAGAGCACACTCTCGTGGACTGTTCCGACACTACTGACTAACGTTTGCGTTAAGAGTAAATGACCCACCCTGCCCTAAAGCAACTACGGAGAATGCATAGAAACCATCATCAATATCAATGTCTAACACTAATGAACCATCCCTCGATATTGCACCGGTAACTGAATACCACTCGTCGAATTCTGCATCATATTCATCGACGAAAAGTATCAAAGGCTCTTCTGATTGGGTTTGCAGATCAAGAGTTAACACACCTGCTGATATTTCAATGGCACCTTCATCCGCTGGTAAAAAAGCTTCTTCATACCAGCCATTTACCTGCCCGCTAAACTGCCATGAGAACTCGGTGTAATCAGGCATGTCAGTATTTTCAGTGACTTCATTTTCTTCAGTCACTTCGCTACCTGCACCGGCATTGGTGCTGTTGTTATCCGTATTTTCACCATTGCTACCAGCAGTACCATTGGCCGATCCACTACCGACGCCAGGGCTATAAGCCTTGACCGGTGCGTAACCGCTAATCCAGTCATAGTAACTTGCTACTCTGGCATATACGCCAGGCACTCCCGCTAACCCACACGCTTCACCAAAACTCACCACACCGGCTTGTACAAATTCAGCGTTGCGCTGTACAAACAATGGTCCGCCACTGTCACCATAACAAGAGTCACGATCTCCCGATGGAGATCCGGCACACACCATGGAATCCTGATCTATGTCATCGTCGTACGCTTGATTACATGTGTTGTGATCAACTACCGGCATAGTGGTTTCACGCAACTGCGTACTGGCTGGGCCTGTCTCGGAAATTTGACCCCAACCAGTTACCGTGGCTAACTCTCCGTCGTTTGGAGCCGGATTATTTCGTGAAGGTAAAGATATTACCGGCGCACTACTCGACCCGGAAAGCTGCAACAGTGCCAGGTCAGGAAAACCTTGCGATGCATAGTCCGGATGCATAATGATGCGATCCACACCAATTCGCTCCCCATTATTCTGGTTCAGATCGCTCTGGCCCAACAACACATCAGTATCAGCGGCTTGCATATCTTCAAGACAGTGAGCGGCAGTTAACACCCAATCCGGGGCGATCAATGAACCGCCGCAAAACTGAGCGGTAGACGCATCCTGATCATCAGCATTCACCAAAGCGGTCATCCATGGGTAGTTCGATGCCGCTACTACGCTGCCGCCGACTACCAGCGGTATACGATCTGGCCGCTGCGCCGCACCAGAGCTCACTATTGTGGTGCCGCTATTGGCCTGCTGCGATGCATCTGGTGAGGTGGTGCCACCGCAGGCGCTCAGCGCCAATGAAAGCGCGGTCAGGGTTAAAAGATTACGTGAGGTGATTGAGATTTTCATAAACTAATTCCTTGCTGTGGGTTGCAAGGTAAATTTACGGCGGACTCACTTTGTTTTCCGTTGACCATTTGTGTGAGCCAGGTATCTGCCTGATACAAATCTCGCGGTTTGTATCAGGCAGATACAATTCGCACACACTACTTCACTACGCATCCGCTAAACTTGGCCGTATGTATTCCACTACAACCACTTAAACCGCACACCAATGCCTGATTCCCCGAATATTCTACTGGTCGATGACGACGAATCGTTAAACCGACTGGTTCGCCAATACCTGGAGAACCAGGGGTTTAACGTATCCGTGGTCACTGATGGGCCGTCCGCGGTGGTCGCCGTCTTGCGGGATTCACCCGATCTGGTGATACTCGATCTCATGCTTCCCGGGCAGGACGGGCTCAGCGTTTGTCGCGAAATCAGACCTCAGTACCACGGTGTTATTTTAATGCTCACGGCACTGGATGACGATATCGATGAGGTCGCAGGCTTAGAGACCGGTGCTGACGACTACCTGGCCAAACCAGTCAGACCCAGAGTGTTACTGGCACGCATACGTGCCCTGCTCAGGCGGCGTGAAAAAGACTCCAGCGTAACGGTAAGCAATATCACCACATCGCAAATCAGTATTGATAAAAGCACCATGTCCGTAGCGGTCAAAGGAGAAGCCGTTGTCATCACAGATGCAGAGTTTGCTTTGCTGTGGCTATTTGCCGAAAACAAAGGCGAAGTATTGAGCCGTGACGATATCAATAAAAATCTGCGTGGCCTGGAACATGACGGCTTCGACCGCACCATTGATCTAAGGGTATCGCGTTTGCGAAAAAAACTTGGTGATGATCCCAAAGAGCCGCACATCATCAAAAGTGTGCGTGGCAAAGGCTATTTGCTGACACCATGAACAAGCTCTTTATTACCACGGCCTGCGCACTGCTTCTGGCGCTTGCAGCCTCGTCCGGCGTATCTTACCTGTTAGCGCTCAACCCGCCATTCAAAATTGACTCACCGGGATTATTACAACCACTGGAAGACACCGGTCAGCGTTTATTTCAAACCCTGCAACCACTGCCTGAAGAAGAATGGGAAGAGGCACTCACCCCTTTTGACGATGACTATATTATCGATTGGTTTGATGCACAGGATTACGCCGATGTGGTAGAGCATAAAGCAACTCTTCATGAAGCGAATCAAGTATTGACCTACCTGGCAGATGATACCCCCGTACTCGAAATTCTATTTGCAGAACAGCAACTCGTGCTGGAAGTGATACCAGTAAAAGAATTCGACAAGCGGTGGATGCTAAACATACTGGCAACAGTCGCGGCTGTACTGTTAATTGGTTTGCTCGCAGCGCTGTTAGCCCTGTCACCCATTGCACGGCGACTCGGGCGGCTGCAAACACTCGCCCGCTCCTACAGTGACGGTAACCTGCAGGCAAGAAACACCGACCAAGCCGGTGATGCCATTGGTAAGCTCGGCACTTCCATGCAGTCAATGGCAGATAGAGTAGATGAGTTGCTCTATGATAAAGAACAACTGGTCAATGACCAGCAAGACCTAATGCGAGCGGTCGCTCACGAATTCCGCGCACCTATGGCGCGTATGAGATTCGCACTGGAAATGCACGAAGAGAGCGATGACTTTCCCGATGAAAGCAAACAAGAAGTAAGTGTTGCTCTGGATGATCTCGATGGACTGGTCACTGAAGTATTGCGCTACGCTCGACTGCAACGCAGCGCACCGGAACTACAACGCTCAGAGATATTGCTCTCAAGCATAGTGCATGACGCAGTCGCCGCGGTGAAGGCAATAAGGCCTGAAATTACTATAGAAACAAGCGGGTGCTATGAACATATCAACATCACCGTTGATGCCGTTCAGTTTCAACGCGCATTACAAAACCTGTTGAGCAACGCGTTGAAGTACACCAACAACCAGGTGGTCTTGATCTGCGAACATCACAACGATGAACTTGCGCTACACGTTGACGACAACGGCCCGGGCATAAGCCCTGAACATCGCGACCGTATACTCACGCCCTTCGTAAGAATTGATAGCAGTCGTACCAGAAAGCTTGGCGGATCAGGGCTTGGCCTTGCCATTGTCAACGGCGTAATGATCAAGCATGGCGGACGTGTAGACATCACAGAGAGCCATTGTGGCGGTGGTCGATTTTCCATGATCCTGCCTGCAGGCAGTTTTTCGCACATGTAGTCCCTTTGTAGCGTCACGTCCCGACCCTACCAATGAAACAGTATCATTAACAATCAGTCGTTATGATTGTTCGTACTGACTTTTAAAGATAGAGATAATCCATGGATGTTAACGCAGACTTTTCAAAGCGGGTGGTATTGCACAGTGATTCAATTCCATGGGAAGACTCCCCCATGCCAGGGGTACAACGTCGGCGACTCGACCGCATTGACACAAAAAACGAAAGAGTCACCACCATCGTGCGCTACGCACCACACAGTAAATTCTCATCACACGTCCACACGGGTGGTGAAGAGTTCATTGTTCTTGAAGGTGTCTTCGAAGACGACTACGGCGACTGGCCAGCGGGCAGTTATATTCGCAACCCGCCTCAGTCAAAACATACCCCCGGCTCTACGCCCGGTTGCACGATCTTTGTAAAACTATGGCAGTTCCATCCAGACGACCGCACCTTCGTTCACGCGAATATGAACAAATTAGGCTCTGTCGCAGCACATGAGCGCCCCGGGGTTGAAGTATCACCGCTGTATAAAGACGCCTTTGAAAACGTCCGCTTTGAGTATTGGCAAGCCGGCGCCCACGTAAAAGTAGATACCAGTGATGGTGGTGAAATATTCGTTCTGAAAGGATCGTTTACCGAGCGCGGCGACGAGCTGCGCCAACACTCCTGGTTGCGCCTACCCGTGAACACCCAACTTGAGGCGCACGCAGGCCCCGGAGGGGCAACGGTATGGATAAAAACCGGTCACCTGCGCAACGGCCTCCTCTAAAGGGCAGAGGCCCGACCGCAGTACATCGAAAACTTCAACTAATCACCTGCAATGGTAAAAAGCAGTCCATTTTTACGCCACTCACAGGTAAACTGCGTTCAAGGCACACCCGGTGCACTTTACGGAGAAATAAATGATTAGCCCATCAAGCAGGATGACCCTGTTAGGAACCGCTGCAGCCCTGTCATTATTCGCAGGCATCGCACACAGTAAAGAATTTAAATGGGCCGGTACCACCGACCCCCAGACAATGGACCCTCACGCCACCAATTCAGCCCCCGTACTAGGGTTTCTGAACAATGTGTATGAAGGGCTGGTTCGTCGCAACAAAGAAATGAAAATCGAGCCTGCGTTAGCAGAGAGCTGGGAATCATTAGGCGCTGATGGCTGGCGCTTTAAGATACGCACCGGTGTAACATTCCAAAACGGTGCTGCACTTACCGCAGATGATGTTCTGTTCTCTTATGAGCGCGCCTCCTCAGAAGAATCAGACGTACGCTCCTGGTTCGCGCCGGTGAAAGAAGTCAAAGTGGCTGATGAACACACCATCGACTTCCTCACTAACGCACCCAATCCACTGTTCCCTGATTCTATTGCCAACTTCATGATAATGGATCGTGACTGGAGCACCGACAACGATGCAACCAGACCTTCCAAAGAAGCAGAGAACTTCGCCACTCTTAACACCAACGGCACCGGTGCTTTCCAGGTAGCAACTCGTGACCCGGGAGTGAAAACCACATTAAAGCCCTATGATGGTTGGTGGGATACCTTAGAGAGCAACATCACTGAAGCCGTGTTCACACCGATTGGCCAAAGCGCCACCGGCATGGCCGCACTGCTGTCCGGTGAAATTGACTTTATCTCCCCCATCCCGCTGCAAGACGTCCCGCGCATGAAAGAGCGTTCAGGCTTTACTGTGCATGAAGGGGTTGAAGCACGTGTACTGATGTTCGGTTTCGCACACCAGGCAGAGGCTTTAAAATTCTCAGACGACGTAAGCGGTAAAAACCCTTTCCAAGACGTTCGCGTTCGACAAGCAGCCTATCAAGCCATAAATGTAGACGCGTTAATCAAGAAGATCATGCGTGGCAATGCACAACCTGCATCACAGCTGGTATCAGAAGCAATGCGTGGTTACTCCCCTGCCAACGCAGATCGACTAGCGTATGACCCCGATGCGGCAAAGCAACTCCTCGCAGACGCAGGCTACCCGGACGGCTTTAGCTTTGGTCTTCAATGCCCGAACGACCGCTACATCAACGATGAAGCTATCTGCAAAGCCGCGGCATCAATGTTTGCAAAGGTCGGCTTGAACGCCAAGCTAACTGCCATGCCGGTAAGAAACTACTGGCCAGAGCTTCGTGAAGACAAGTTTGACATGTACCTACTGGGCTGGTCGCCAGGTACATTTGATGCCGAACACCCAATCCGCTTTTTGGTGACCACACCAAACAAAGAAAAGAAGCTGGGTAGCTGGAACTTCGGTGATTTCTCCAACGCTCGCGTTGATGAATTATTGCCGATGATTCAGACAGAACTTGACGATACTAAACGTCAGAGCATGCTTGATGAAGTGACGCAAGTGATGCAGCAAGAGGTGGCTTATATCCCTATGTATGTGCAGCCGCTTATCTGGGCTTCTAAAGATAATATTGAGTTAACTCAGCGGACGGATAACTTTTTTATCCTGCGGTGGGTTACTGTTAATTAGTCTTTGGTTTTTTTTTGCTCGGGCCGCTATGGCCTGGGCTTTTGTTTTTTGTCTTGTTGGTCTGGTTTGGGTGGCTTGATTTCAGCGGCTTTGCTGCCGCGGCTTTATGTGAGCGGTTTGCTTGAGCGGCTTTATGTGAGTGGCTTTGCTTGAGCGGCTTGACGTGAGCGGCATGCTTGAGTGGCTTTATGTGAGCGGCATCGCTGCCGCGGGCCTTACTTTTTGAAAGAGCAAAAAGTAAGCAAAAACTCTTCTTGCGACTTGTTTTGCCCTACGGGTGCCTGCGGCATTTTGAATCTCATCGCTCCAACAGGCACGCTCAGACGGCACATCCATGTGCCCACTTCGCTAACGCGGCGTCCTGCCGCTTTTGCCTGTCTCCACGATGAGATTCAAAACTAAACAAACGCGCGGCTTGCTCTGGCTACGGCTCGTGCCTTTGGGCACATTGCTGCGC
>CALGJU010000020.1 GCA_937928685.1 uncultured Granulosicoccaceae bacterium | reverse complement strand
ACCTACATTGGCCGAGCATTTACCTACGGGCTTGGTGCAATGGGTGAAGCGGGTGTTACCCGATGCCTGGAGATTATTCACAAGGAACTGGATATTTCTATGGCGCTATGTGGCAGGCGCAATATCGACTCACTCGGCAGAGACATCCTGCTAATACCAGAAAACTTTGAAGGCAGCTGGCAGTGAACGTCAGAACAGCCTGAAGCATAGAGAGGATTATGAACAGTCTTGAGCAGGTAGATTGGAGCAAGATTCCACCACCGTCAGATGACGGAGCCTGCGATCACCTGACTGGAACATCACTTCCATCTACAACACTGACAGCAACCGATGGAAGCAGTGTCGATGTAAGTACATTAACCGGTCGCAGTGTTGTGTACGCCTACCCGATGACAGGCCGACCTGATACCCCACTACCAGACGGCTGGGACATGATCCCGGGTGCACGCGGATGCACTCCGCAGTCATGCGCCTTTCGTGATCACATGACAGAGCTATCAAGTTTGGGCGTTGACCATCTGTTTGGTCTTTCCACTCAAGACAGCAACTACCAACTTGAAGCTGCTACAAGACTGCACCTGCCCTACTTATTGCTATCAGACGCAGACCTTCAATTTACCAACGCATTGCAGCTACCCACCATGCACGTTGCTGAAACCACTCTACTCAAACGACTGACGCTGATTATTGATGAGGGGGTGATCACCAAAGTTTTCTATCCAGTATTCCCACCTGATAAAAATGTTGAAGAGGTAAAGACATGGTTGCTAAATAAGCCGTCACCGCTGTAACGCTTGCAGGTTAACGCTACAATGAATTCATTGGCGCTTGTAGCATGGTAAGCAAATTTTTCAGATCAAACTTTGCAGAATCGTTATCCACCAGCAACGAATCTGCGAGATCACGCTTGGTGGCGTGAAGTTCCTGTATTTGTGCTTCTATCGTCCCCGCGGTCACCATACGATAAATAGTTACCGGCCGCTTTTGTCCAATACGGTGGGCCCGGTCTGATGCCTGATCTTCAACAGCCGGATTCCACCACGGGTCCATATGAATAACATAATCTGCAGCAGTGAGATTGAGCCCCGTACCACCCGCTGTAAGGGAGATCAGGAATACATCACCTTGTCCGGATTGAAACGCACTTACTCGAGCGGTTCTTTGTTTAGCAGTGGTACTGCCATCAAGGTATTGATAGTTAATGCCCTGCTGTTTCAGGTACGCCTCTAATATTTTCAAGTGATCAACAAATTGCGAGAACACCAACACCTTGTGCTGGTTGGCCAGCAGCTCTTCAAGCGTACTGGCAAACAACTTGAGCTTGGCCATAGGACCAGCCCAGTCAGACTGGATCAGTTGCGGGTTACAGCATAACCGCCGCAAACGCGTAAGTTCCGCCAGCACCTGTAGTTTTTTTCCTCCATCTGATTGATCTTCAGCGCTGGCCACCACCGCGTCAAAGGCTTTTTGTCGCAGTGCCTCATACAGCGCCGACTCTTCACCTGAGAGCTCTACTGACAAGGTGATATCAGTGCGCGCCGGCAAATCCTTTAATACGTCGCGCTTGTGGCGACGCAACATAAAGGGTGCGGTCAGAGCACGTAGTTGCTGTCGGGCATTGTCATCATTGTCACGTTCGATTGGCAACGCAAAAGTATTTCTGAACTTGGCGGCGGAACCTAAAAAACCCGGTATTAAAAAGGTAAACAGGGAATGTAAATCCATCAGGTTATTTTGTATTGGCGTGCCCGTGGTGGCGAGACGAAAATTCGCATTGAGCTGACGGGCCGCTTTAGCACGTTGCGTAGCGGCATTTTTGATCGCTTGCGCTTCGTCGAGCACCGCTGTGTGCCATGTCACCTCACTGAGATTGGCAATGTCATTGTGGAGCAAACCATAGCTGGCTATCAGCAAATCAAACGGTTGCAATTGCTGCAATATTTGCGTGCGTTCCTCAGCGCTTCCCCCATACAGCTTTGCATTTAAGGTCGGTGCAAATCGCTGCGCCTCCTGCAGCCAGTTACCTGTAACCGAGGTGGGCGCCACCACCAATGCTGCACCATCTGGAGCACGCTGTAGCAATAGTGCAAGCGCCTGGAGGGTTTTGCCAAGTCCCATGTCATCAGCCAAACACGCACCGGCACCAAGCTCAGCCATACGCGACAGCCACTGAAATCCCTCAAGCTGATAAGGTCGCAAATCTGCCTGCAACGTCACCGGCTTTTTCACTGTTAGCGAGGTCGCCTTGTGCAGTTTTTTTCGCCAGCTGCGCCACTGTTTATCGGCACTGACTTCTGCTGAGTCGAGCATCGGTTCCAGCGCCATCGCCGCCAGTGAATGCAGTCTTTGTTCACCGTCTCTGCCTGATTGCGCACTACCATAAGCGTGCAAGGCCTTTAGCTGAGATTGCAATGTGGCAGACAGCGCTAAAAACTCACCTTTGGCAAGCTCTATAAAACGCGACTCCGGTGAATTGGATATCAGCGCAAGCAAGCGTGTTAGCGAAACAGAGTCTTCAGCGGAGTATTGAAGTTCTCCACTGGCACTGAACCACTCTTTGGCAGATTTGATTGACAGGTTGAGCTGCGCACTGTCAGCACGGGCGGTAACTTTTAACGGCAAGTCACGTGGCCAAATGCAACGAACTTCGAGCTGTTGCAATTCATCGAGCAATTCCAGTACCGCCTCCGAACCATTGATCTGCATGATCGGCCTGCCATCGTATACTTGCGAGAGACAGTGCGAGGAGTTAAGCAACGCCTGCATCAGTTCCGCTTCACGTGCAAAATCTCTGGCGACCTGCAATGCACCCTGATCACTTTTTATATAAACCACCTCACCACCTTCAGCCGCAATGAAAAACTGCTCACTTCCTTGCAACGGCTCAACCTGTATGCGAATCGTTAAAGTGTCACCACTGTGGTCGAGTAGCAGCAGTGGCTGCGTGTCACCCTGGTGTTGTTCGCTTTGACTATCCTGAGCATCGCTTTGCACAGGAATATCTGCGGCCAGAGCGGCAGCCGCATCAAGCAACCTCTGTTTAGCGACAATGGGCACTTTTAAGCCCTGGTGCTCTATAGCATCAAAGATCCGCAACTGCGCAGCGCTGTAGTGCGTGACCTCAATCCGAGTGCCGGATTGATTCAACTGCATACGATAGTTATAAGTACCAGGTGGCTCAGGTGTGAGCTTCATAATAAGATGCTCACCAACCGTTTCAATGCTAATCCTTGGAATCAATTCAACAACATCAATATTTTCTCCATTGCTATTGTAGACATAAGGATGCCCCACCAGCTGGTAGACCGATCGGGAACTGACCGTATACTCGCGCGCACTCGAACTCCAACCAACGTTCCAAAAATCAATCGCTGCTGCAGCTTTTCTATCCTGATCTGTCAGGAAATCCATTTCTGAAGTTTTTTCATGCAAGCGTTTCATTGACACCGCTCTACCGGCTGACCACTTACCGCTTTTGTCACAGCTTTGTTGCATTGGCGTGACGATGAAATCATCCCCCTCACCGTATGCATCAACCTTCCAGACAAGCCTGGTCTGCTTTGGCAACGCCTTACTTTTGCCAGTTGATTTCCCGGTAGGCAAACTTTCAAGGCGCTGCAGCGCGACTTCCCACTCTTCCAGAGTTTCTACTAAATCAGTTAAGGATCTGGTTCCCAGCTGCTGATGCCTTGCTGACGCATTGTTTTTTAACGCTGCGGTATCAAGCCCTTTAGTTTGTCCCATGCACTCAAGCACGGTGAGCACCTCGGCTGCCACCCACTGATACTCTGATGCCTCGGCGTAACGAAACAAAGCCTGCAGTTTCTGAGTGTTGTACTCGATGTGTGTCGGAAGGTAATCTTTGTGCCATTGACTAACAATAGCGACCAACAGGGAATCAAGCCCGCGACCATGAACGTTCAGTGATTCGTGCCCGGTGACCGGATGTTGTGCATTCTCTGCAAGTGTCATCATCCATGCAAACCTTGTGGCTTGCTGACTGGTCTTAGTCATCGTCATCAATGAACGCAACAGTACCCCACCGTGCGGGGTGTTTGTACGAAACAGTGATAGCAGCGCCAGTGAAAACAAGATGTATTCCGGGTAGACCTTACGTTTTCGAGTACCACTTTTTTCAGCCTCTACGCAGGCGAATATTTTTTCATGAGCAAGGGCATCGTCGCCTTGCAACATAGCGATCAAAGCATCAGCGGCAAGCGATGGGACAACAACCGGTTTACTTTTTTTCAGCGCCGCCGGTAATGACGAAAAACACAATCGAGCCTTATCAAATTTACCGGCAAGGATATAACCCAATGATGCAACAGGTGCGAGCAGGTAAAAATCGGGCGCACAGGTTTTACAGGTATCAAGAAACACATCGGCAGGCTGAAAAGATTCAACCAGATAATGCAGACAGACCGAGCAGGCCTGTTGTCGATGTTCATCCGGCAGGTGCTTAAAATAGGGCTTTGCACGAGGCTCGATCAGCCATAACCAGTCCGAGGACTGCAGGTCGAATACATCATGATCATGCCACTGGTTACAAATTAACTCATGACGCAGCTGCTGCCCGACAAACTGTCCATGCTGGTAATAGCCATACCGGTTCCGATCATGCAATCCATTCATGACCTCGCCTGCCAGTTGCTCCTCTATAGCTATTTCGCAGAACCGGGTTATTGTGCCCAGTTGGCCAATAGGCCCATTGTCGCTAGCGCCAGCGCGTGCCTCAATAGGTGGCCCAAGCAGGCCAGCCGCGATCAGCTCATCAATTGCCGATAGTGCTTCATCAGATTTTATAGCGCGCATACCTCGGTGTTTGCGTGCAACGTTCAGCCAACCGACAAGCCGGGTTCTAGCCGGCCGCTCGGGAAAGACTATGGCATAGCCTGCCGCGATATGCGTTGCCACCTGTGATAGAGGTTTTGACATTCGAAAAGATAACTCTCTCTAATTGGGACGATTAGGACCGGCCGGCGTCTATGTCATCCCACATAAACCATTTCTTTTTTGTTGCTTAGCGACTTTACATTCTGCGGCCATTTTTTTTGCCATCACAACCCACATTAACTGTAATCAGCCACAGGCCGCTCCTACAGTTTTACCCAGCGGGGTTTTGCATTCAGTCAGCGCCAAACTACTCGACTATTCTGATACGATGATAACCGATTAACGGGAAAGACACTCTTGATTACTGTAAATCTAATAGCCAATCTCTGATCAGGCTCACCCTGTAAAATAAACGATGATGTCGTTATGAACTGGCTATAGAAAGTACTTAAAAAACGCACAGGAAAAACCGGCAATGACTGACAATCACTTAAAAGATGAACTCTGGCAGCTACCTGCCACCAAACTCGCTCAGCTCATCAAATCGAAAAATGTCAGTGCGGTAGAAATTACACAGTCAGTCCTTTCACGCCTTGATCAGGTTAACCCCGCCATTAATGCCGTAGTCACTGAAATGCCAGACGAGGCACTGTCAATGGCCGCCGCTGTCGACAAACAACTGGCCAAAGGTGAAACTGTCGGCCCGCTGGCAGGCATACCAGTCACCATAAAAATGAACGTTGATCAGATTGGCCATGCAAACACCAACGGGCTCAAAATATTAAAAGACAATATCACCGATCAGGACAACGCCGTAGTCAGCAACTTAAGAAAAGCCGGCGCCATATTTGTTGGCAGAACCAATACACCGGCCTTCTCCATGCGTTGGTTTACCCGTAACACCGTTCATGGCCACACCCGCAATCCGGTGAACCCGGAACTGACACCAGGCGGTTCATCCGGTGGAGCCGCAGCAGCGGTGGCCGCAGGCATTGGTCCTATCGCATTAGGCAGTGATATCGCAGGCTCTATACGCTACCCGGCTTACGCCTGCGGCATTCATGGCATCCGCCCAAGTCTCGGTCGCGTGCCATCACTAAACCCCTGTGCCGCAGACCGACACATCGGTGCACAAATCACCGCAGTACAAGGGCCATTGGCCCGCACTATCGATGATCTTGAACTCGCACTACATGCCATGGCCGCCAGAGACATACGTGACCCATGGTGGACACCAGCACCGCTTGTGTTTGACGGCTTCGAAAAGAAGGCAGCCCTGTGCGTTAACCCCGACGGGCTGGATACAGAAAAGGAAGTCGAGGCCTCACTTCGAGAAAGTGCAAACAAACTCAAAGACGCAGGCTGGACCATCACAGAAACCCCATGCCCACCCATGCGCAAACCGGCAGAAATGCAAATTCTGCTATGGATGTCAGAGATGCGTCGCAATGGCACCGCACTGGTCGCTGAAGAAAACGA
>CALGJU010000019.1 GCA_937928685.1 uncultured Granulosicoccaceae bacterium | reverse complement strand
CAATGAAAGCTGCAAGTCGATTAACGATGATGAAGCATGCGTCCGATCGTATTCATCAGTACCTGTGCTGCCAGTGTTCCTGTTGAACCCGTTGGATCATAGTCGGGTGCAACCTCAACCAGATCCATTCCTATAATGTTACCGCGCTTACACAGACCATCGATAAGCTCCAGCACCTCGTAGTAGTAGAAGCCACCATGACTCGGTGTACCGGTGCCCGGTGCGATAGAGGGGTCAAATGCATCAATGTCTATTGTCAGATAATATCGCGTGTTCTCAGGTATCCGCGCTAACATGCCCTCTACCCCGAGCTTTCTAAATTGCCTGACCGACTGAATATCTGACCCCATACGTCGGGCATCTTCATAGCCGCTCTTTGCTGTCGAAGATACATTGCGAATACCAATCTGGCTTAAACCAGTGACATAGTCTTTTTCCGCGGCGCGACGCATCGGGTTACCATGACCATAGCGAACCCCGTGGCGCTCATCTACAAAATCAAGATGCGCGTCTATTTGCACTAGATGAAACGGTTCCTGCTCTGCGAACGCATTAATACAGGGTATGTTGACCGAGTGATCTCCTCCCATGACTACCGGTATAGCGCCAGCGGCTAAAATTTTTCGCACGCCGAATTCGATATTGGCGTGACTTTTCATGGTATCGGTATGCACAATGTCTGCATCACCAATATCCACTATGCGCGTGGTTTCTGCAGGCAGGTAGACGATGTCATCTTCATGGTCATACGCACCTGCATGACCAAAAGCAAAAAGCGTGGATGCCTCACGTATACCGCGCGGCCCCATGCGCGCGCCTGAGCGCCACTGACAACCAAAATCATACGGCGCACCGAGAACTGCTACATCTGCTTCTATGGCATCCCAGTCAGACACATAGGGGTATTTACCGAATGTACAAATACCGACGAAAGGCAAATCAAGCCTGCCTTCTTCATAACCGTGTGTTGACATTAAGAGTCCGTGAAAAATTACTTGAAAAGTAGTGTGCCACAGGCACGCTATAAAGGCTTATCTACCAGCCCGCTTCTTGTTCGTCACTGAGACTTATTGCACAGTGCTTATTGGACAGTGATAGTCAAATATCGCCCGGATACATTGAGCCCATTTTTAATGTCAGAAAGCCGACGATCCATTATTCGACATCTCAGCAAATCAGAATATCCGTGATTATTTTCAAGACTACTTTGGTACCGACCAAGCATCCTTCGCGCTGTTTCATGCATGCAGAGAATTATATTAGATTTTCTTAATTGCAAATCAACTCCATTTGTGGTCTAAATAAACCTCCCGTGGCGGATAAAAAAGGAGGTGATCTTGAAATTCAGCATTACATTGGTATCAGCCTTGGTTGTCGTTGCATCTAACGCAAGTGCGTGTCCCTTTAGTGACAAAAAGCAACATGCGTCCAACCTTGAGCAGGCGCCGGTTCTCGCCTCGCACATTCAAAGCGAAAGCGACGAAACCGACTCCGAACTTCTTTTGCTACTGAAAAAGAAAGCTCAAGCGGTGAGCTACAACTAGTCTTGTATCAATTCGGGCCCGGCACATTCGTGCCGGGCACTGTCTATGGCAACCGTTCCAATGGTAACCGTTGACCACAAAAAATTACTCTACCAACGCATTGTGCGCTGCCAATCATTCATACGGTATTCATTTTAGTTGCAATTCATCACTGAGAACCATCGCGGTTAAACCACCATCAATGGTGATGTTCTGGCCCTTTATCCAGTGACTCTGTTCAGAGATCAGAAAACTGATGACACTGGCTATTTCTGTCGCGTCGCCAGCACGCCCCACCCTTGCAATACTCCCCGCTACCCTGTCACCGAAAGCGTTTTTAAAGTCGTCCAGTATTTCTGTAGATACCGCGGCCGGGCTAACTGCATTAATACGTAGTTGCCTGGCAAGCAAGTCCTCAGTCATTTGAAAGACCAGTACGATTACCGCTTCTTTTGACAGGTTATACGCTCGCACCGGATCGATGTTGTTGTCATTTATGAACTCTGCGAGACCCGCTGTATCAGCTATAGCCATAAGCGCCTTTACCTGATCAATATTGTCAAGCCAGTCACCCCCTGCTTTTGATGCAGTGTTGACTATCGCCGAGCCCGTTTCAAGGTGCTTCAACATGCCGTTCATAAAGTATCTTAGGCCGATGAAGTTGACGTTCAGTACCAGCTCTGCCTGCCCGTCACGCGGTGGCAGTCCGGCGTTATTGATTAGTGCATTGAACGGGGTGGTCACTGACGCGAGTGCTTTATCTATTGATTCCGGCGAACTCAGATCTACTTCAACCCAATGATCTACCGGCCCTGTTGGTTTGTGCAGATCGAACACAGTTACCGTATTACCGTCTGCCTGTAGCTTTGCTACTACTGCAGCTCCGATACCGGTTGATCCACCTGTTAGCGCAATATGCATTTGATATCTATCGTTACCTGAATTGATCGGACAGAAAGTCACCCGTGAGTGTGTAGTGTTCTATCAACCGTTGCGCCGCCACGTCCGGGTCACGCTGTATCACTGCATCCAGAATGTCTTTATGTTCCTGCGCGATATTGCGCTTTTTATAGTTAAGCGATTTACCGGCAAGGTAGCGATAGCGAATATTAAGGTCATACAATTGATCACAGAAGCGCAATAATATCGGTGAACCACAAGCACTTAGCAAGGTGGTATGGAAAGCCTTGTGCAACGATTCATAAAGCTCATCCTCTTGACTTGAATGTTTCTCAAGACGGTGATGCGCAAGTACCAGGTCTTCCTCCCACTGGTTTTGTCCGTGTTCAATACTGCCTCTGATGGCAATATCATCAAGCTTACAACGAAGCATCAAAATCTCACGAAAATGTACTGCACTTGCCGATGCTACACGAAACCCCCGTTGATCTAATCGTTCAACCAGCTGATCTGATGTCAGCAGACTCAACGCTTCCCGAATAGGTGATGCGCCAGAGTCCAGAAGCACTTTGAGCGATTCAACCTTAAGCCGTTCACCAGGTGCAAACTCTCCCTTAATGATTCGCTTTCTGAGATCCTCTGTAACACGTTGTGTGGCAGAGACCGCGCCAACCGCGGGTGGCTGCTCAAGCATTATGGTGCTGCGTGCCTCGAATTATCATGCCGATATGTCAGGAGTCAGAGTAAGATCAAAGTCTACTCTGGAATATGCTTCAGTGACCTTACCTGACAATGCATATCCCGATGAGGGAAACGAATCCGGCTGCTGCTTCACATAAGACATGACAAGATCAGCACGCACACCGAATACCGTATCTTCATCCAGATACGGATCATCGTCCGGGAAAACCTCTGTGACTAAATCACGATACCCATCAGCTTTAACGATGTAATGCAGATGCGATGGGCGCCAGGGGTGCCTGCCAGTGGCGTTAAGTATTTCGCCGACAGGCCCGTCAGTCGGGACGGTATAGCTGACCGGGCGCACTGTGGTAAAACAATAGCTACCATCTTTACCGGTGGTGAATATTGCATGAAAACTGAATTTATCCTGCTCCGGATCTTGCGACGAATACAAGCCGTTCGGCGCGGTCTGCCATATATCGAGAGTCGCACCTTCGATGGGTTGGCCACTGGAGTCCAAAACACGGCCTGTCACAAGGATCAGTTCACCCTCATAGCCACCTCTTAAGTCAGCCCCCATCTGCATCGCAGGCGGGTTTGAAATATGAAACGGCCCGAGCACACTTGAACTGGTGCCGTCCTCTGATGAATTGACCATATCGATCAGAGAAGACAAACCCATTACATCGGATAGCAGAACGAATTCATCACGCTCAGGTGTCGTGATCGCACCTGCGCTACGCAGTATATCCAACCCTTTCTGCCACTCTTTGTGGGTGAGCTTTGTCTCTTTTGCGAAAGCATGTAAGTGTCTTGCGAGTGAATCCATGATCTCTTTTAAACGTGGATCGGTATCATCACCGAAATAACCGAGAAAGGTATCAGTAAGATTGTCTTCGGTTACATTTCTCATATCAATTCTCTATTTAGCGATTTAACAACACGGTGCTCAGCTGCGGATAGCAAATAAGCAGAATCAAGACCGCCAGCATCACCAAAGCAAATGGCAATGCGCCGAGAAAAACATCTTTTAATTTGATTCTGTCATCGTTGAGAGTTGATTTTATAACAAAGCAACTGATGCCAAGCGGCGGTGTAAGCAACCCGATCTCTGCACCGACAACCGTCACAATACCAAACCACACCGGGCTTAAGCCCATGGCTTCTATCAGAGGTAGAAACAGCGGCACAACAATGAGAATAATGGACGCAGTATCCAACAGCGTACCAAGAAACAACATCAGGCAGACGTAAATAACCATGATGGTGATAAATCCAAACTGGTTATTGGCGATGATATCCCCCAGCTCGTTTGGCAATGCAGCCAATCCCAACATGCGACTATAAATGGATGCGGCTGTAATCAGAAAAAGAATAGCAGCGGTGATATGGCCGGTTTCAATCAATGCCTCCCAGAAGGTCTTGAGCGTCATACGCCTGCGTACAAGTGCTATCAGCAACCCCACAGTAGCCCCAGCCGCCCCCGCCTCTACCGGTGTCAGCCAGCCGGTGTATATTCCACCCAGCACCACTGCAATGAGAATGACTAATGGCAGCGTTTTACTAACCACCGTCATCGCACTCATTGGTTCATAGTCTACTGCAGGTCTGCCCCCTACGAAGTTCGGAAAAAACTTTCCCGCAAATGCAATGGCGGCAATATACGCAATGGCTAACAGCAGCCCAGGTATAACTCCGGCCAAAAACATGTCACCGACTGATTGCTCAGCGACAAACGAATAGATTATTAACATGGCCGAAGGCGGAATGATCATGCCCAATACAGAGGAACCAGCGACCACGCCCACAGCGAATCTCGGGTTATAGTCATAACGGAGCATCTGCGGCACAGCGACTGTCGCAAACACCGATGCAGAGGCAATTGATGAGCCCGTTACCGCCGCGAAGATAGCATTCGCACCGACGGTTGCCATGCCGATGCCACCTTTAATCTTGCGAAACGCAGCATTCATTACATCATAGATGTCACTGCCGAGGCCCGCCTTGGACACTACTAGCCCCATAAACGTAAACAGCGGGACGGTGGCGAAGGTGTACTCCATAACACTGTCACTGAGTGCGATTTTTAACAGATTCATGGCGAGTTCAAAGTTGTCTCGCATCAACCAGATAGAGACAAATGACACAACACCCAGTGCAATTGGAATATATACGCCAACGTAAATCAGAATGACAATCGCCAGTACCGACAACAGACCAATCTCAATCGGAGTCATGAGATGTTACGTCCACTATTTAACGTTGGATCATTCGCAGCAATTCCGGCCGTAGCATTAGTATGGCTTACCAAATCAACTGGTTTCAGCAATACCTTCAATGCAAATGATAAGTATCAAGTACCACACCTGTCGCCAGGTACACCTGGTTTTGCTTTGCAAATTCTTTTTGCATGGTGGGGAATTCTTTTGCGATTTCATCTACCGCTTTGGCAACTGCCCGCGCGTCTGCAGCAATAAAGGGGGTG
>CALGJU010000018.1 GCA_937928685.1 uncultured Granulosicoccaceae bacterium | reverse complement strand
CTGGTAAGGCCCAACGAGAAGGTCTCGCAAGGACAGCTATTGCTGCGATTTGACAGCACTGATTTAAGCCACAGAAAAAATACCCTGGGTCAGGAGTTGGCACTGGCGCAGGAACGTTTGCGTAAAGCGCGACAGCACTCTCTCAATGCCACCGTTGAGCGCAGCGAGTTTGCAGAGCTGGCTTCACAGATAGCGCTAAAGCAGTTAGAGCTGGATTACGTCAATGAATCGATAACCCGTCTTGAATTGCGTGCCGATACTGACGGGGTGGTGTTGTTCAGTCGCAATGAAGACTGGATGGGCAGGGCAGTTGCTACCGGGGAAAAAATTATGGAGATTGCCAGCGCCAACGATAACCAGTTCGAAATCTGGGTGGCAGCGGATGATGCAATAGAAATTGGACACGGCAAGGCCATTAAGTTTTTCCCTGATGCACAACCTTTGCAATCGGTGAAGGGGTCAGTCGATTCGGTCGGTTTTTTCGCCTCACAATCCAATTCAGAACAGTTGGCCTATCGTGTAGTAGCAGAGCCCGGCGACAATCGTGAAACCCTGCGTTTAGGTATGAAGGGTACGGCCCGCCTTTACGGTGAAACGGTCTCACTTGCCTATCATGTACTGCGTAAACCGATCAGTGCTATCCGCAAGACCGTTGGTGTGTAGTGGTGAACACGCGGGAGCTGACTGTACCGGTCGGTAACAATGCGAATGATTTACGAACCCGTAGGGAGTTTGGCGTATCGGATCTCATTGGGTATGTAGCGCCTGATGAGTCTGCAGAGCGGGTATCAGACAATCGGCTGAAGACGCCCGTTGAAAAAGACAGCCCCGGTGTGGTTGAAGCGGCCCCATCTATCGAGTCGCTCCCCACATTAAGATCTGAACTGAAGCTTGAGCCGGTACAGTTTGATAAAACCGGTCAGCCAAAATGGACGTTGCAGGATCCGGTCAGAGGTAAATACTATCGATTGGGATGGCTTGAATTCGAATTGCTGAGTCGATGGGCGTGCAATGACGCCAATGTGCTTATACAGAGAATAAATTCGGAAACCACGTTGCATGTGCATCGCGGGCATCTGGATGCTTTTCTATCAATGCTTAAAAACAATGAGCTTATTGTTCCTGAAAGCGCAGAAGAGTATCAGGCCCTTAATGCAAAGACTAATCGGGCTAAACCCTCAGTATTAAAGAACGCATTTTCATTGAGCATGTTTTACCGTAAGCCATTGGTAAACCCTGACGGATTGTTAACCGCGCTTGATAGGATTTTACAGCCACTATATTCACTGAAAAAAGGCTTGATCCTATGTTGGATGTTGTTGGGGGTGATCGCTCTCAATGGCGTGGCTACTCACTGGTTTGAGTTTCGTAATACCTTCAGCCAGTTCATGACTTTTGAGGGCTTTGCTCTTTTTGCAGTGGTACTGGTATTTGTTAATGCGCTGCATGAAATTGGTCATGGACTAGTCGCGAAACATTACCAATGTCGAGTCACAGAGATGGGTGTGGCATTGATATTTATGTTGCCGGTGTGTTACTGCGATACTAGTGACACGTGGCGCTTGACTGACAATAAGCAACGTTTGTTGGTGAGTGCAGGCGGTATGTTAATGGAGCTTGCCATCGCTACTGCGGCTTGTCTGTTGTGGCTGGTGCTGCCTGACGGTGTGGCGAGAACACTGGCATTTTTCCTGGCGGTGACTTCTCTCGCGACCACGTTGTTTGTCAATTTAAATCCATTCATGAAGTTCGACGGCTACTACTTACTAGCAGATGCGTTGGGAGTGGATAATCTCCAGACAAAGTCTTTCAGTAATTTCCGTTGGCAGTTGCGTCGGTGGTTTATCGGGAGTGCGGAAGAAAAGCCGCATCGAACCCCTGAAAGCAGCCAAGCGGTAATGAACTTATATGCAATTAGTACATGGACTTACCGGTTGGTTTTATATTTTTCCATCTGTTGGATGGTGTATCAGTTCTGGTTTAAGGCGTTGGGACTGATTCTAATGACAGGAGTATTCATGACAATGATAGCAACACCTGTAGTGAAAGAATCTGCTCAGTATGCAGGCATTATAAAGAAAAGTGGCTTCAACTTACGAAGTGTCATATTCAGTGTTGTGCTCTTCGCATTTATTGCTTTGATGCTGATACCATTGCCGCGTAAGGTATCGGCACCCGCCGTTTATAGTACGGCAGAGTCGGCAAAATTGTTTTCTACCAGCGCTGCAAAAATAAGTGCTATTCACTTTGAATTGGGTGACACGGTAACAGCAGGCCAAAAGCTACTCACACTAAAAAACCCCGATCTCGAGTATCAGAGGCTTAAAGTTGAAACTGAGCTTGAAACGCTAAAGCGCCAAAAGCTTCTGGAAACTCAATGGATGGCGGGCAATGCTGCCACGCAGGTAAGTGAGTATGACATCAACGCTCGACGTGCCGCGCTGGATGAAATTTCTGAGCAGATCAACTCCCTGATATTAGTTGCACCTACTGATTCCACCGTGACATCGGTGCCTTCCTGGTTAAACATCGGGGTGTGGGTTAACACCAACACGGTGCTCGCTGAGCTGGCTGCAACGCAGTCTGTTGAGGTTCGCGCTTATGTGCCTGCCTCAAAAAGAAGCTTGCTTGATCAGGACACGGCCACATTTTTTGCCAATAGTGGCGGGAACAAAGTCGATCTTAATCTCATCAGTATTAGCGATTCCAATATAGAAGTTCTGGATGATCTTGCTCTCGCGGTCACTCACGGTGGCGAGATGGCGGTAAAGCAAAATTCTCACGGAGAGCTGCAACCTTTGCAAGGTTGGTTAGTGGCGGTGCTTGCTCCGGCAGTGAGTACACCGCTTGAGATTAACAGTGAGAGAAGCGGGTACGTAATGTTTCCTGCGCAAGCTAAAAGTCTGATTTCAAGTGCAGTTGATAGACTCTATGGAGTAGTAATAAGAGAAAGTGGATTTTAACTTTCTTTCTTTAATTCGAGCCTGACATCAACAGATACCCTTATGCCTGTGCTTACGGGGTAGTTGCAAAAAAAATAGTTTTACGGAGTGCTATTCCATGTTGCCCAACATGTTAAAACGCAAAAAGAAAGAAAAGGCTACGGAAAGCCCTGAGCAAACTGCACATTGGAGTGATGGGTTGTACCCACCATCACAAGCGATGCAGTTGGAATCACGGATAATGTTAGATGGTGCGGCTCCCGCTGCTATCGCAGACGCAGTGGACACACTCTCGGATTCAAACACTGATCATACATTCGTCAACCATGCTGCTGAAAGTGAAATGGCTACAGCAGCGCAATTGCCTGTTGAAGGTAAGCGCAATGAGGTGGTCATTGTTGACGCTACTATTGAAGGCTATCAGCAGTTACTCGCTGATCTGGTGGGTGATGTAGATGAACTGTTCTGGCACACCGATGAAAATACCGGTCTGCAATCTATAGTGGCTGAACAACAAGATCGCTTAGTGTCCATATACGCGATAGATGCCAGTCAGGGTGGCTTGCAAGGGATCTCTGATGTGCTCACATTGCATTCTGATGTGGATGCCGTTCACTTGTTGTCCCACGGTACAGACGCCGGAGTGGTATTCAACGGAAGCTTAATTGATACGACTCTATTAGAAAATAACGCAAACGAAATCGCACTGTGGGGTGACAGTCTCACAGACCGGGGAGATATATTACTCTACGGTTGCGACACAGGGGCAGGTGGCGCGGGTGTCGAGTTTGTGCAGCAGTTGTCTTCCTTAACAGGCGCTGATATTGCGGCATCTGATGATCCCACCGGTAGTGTGCTCGAAGGCGGAGACTGGGATCTTGAATTCAGTAGCGGTCCTATCGAATCTACTCTGGTTACAGAAGTTGAAGCGCAAGCGGGTTTTATCGGTTTATTGGCTGCAACACCGAGCACCACGCTCGAGCTGCCAGCTACAGGTTTCATTAATGAGAACTTTGAGTTCTGTGTTATTGCAGAAAACACTGGTACAGACGCGGGCTATGAACCGTATGTGAATGTGTTTCTCGAACCTGGAATTCAGGTTAACAGTGCATCACTCTTTGGCAGTGCGCTCGGCACTAGCACCTATACCTGGGATGCTGTTAGTGGCAGCTGGCTTAACGGTGCCAGCAACCCACTAACCGAGCACCCGTTAAATTCTGCGATCCCTTTGCCACCAGCGCCGCCATTAGATGGTTCTGTGTGGATGGTAGTCGATCTGCCGTTTGGTAGTTATGTGCCGGGACAACCGTCGTCAAAAATAGTATTTGATGCGACGTTGGATCCAGCGCTGGGTGCTACATTGAATCAGCCTATTGGTATTTCTGCACAAACAGGTTTTCAATACGGAGAGGATGCGTTTAATAACCCTGCAATAGACCCCCCTCTTACCGGGCCACTGGCAAGTGACACGATAGTACCCACCGTTATTGATGTGGAAAAGGAATCCGATAACGAAGGCGATAATGCAGTAGGCATTGAGTCAGAGCAGGCCACAGGTCCTAATAGTCCAATCACTTTTGAGATTGTTGTTGATTTGGCCGATGGCCAAACTGTTGACAATATTTTACTCAGCGATGTGGTGCCTGACAATGTGCACTACCTTGGCAGTCTGACCGTAGCTGGCTCAGGGACACAGGTAAACCTTGGTACCACCGATGCCACCATTGGTGTACACAATGGCAATCAACTTACGGTAAGTTTTGATAGCGTAACAGGCACTGCTGCAGGTGACGATATTGTTGTGTCTTATCAAGGATACATACCTGATCTGGACGCCAATGGAGTTCCGATTCTTGATCCTAATAATGGTAGTCCCGATAGGCCTATCGAAAATACTGTTCAGGTTGATGGACTATTCAATGCGGTACCAGTCAGTGATACAGATACTGATGAGGTGATGCCGCAGGCTGCAGCCATCCAGAAGTCCGTTACTATTCTTGATGGCACAGGTGCAGCGGTGGCAAGAGATAATATTCTGCCGGGTGATCTGCTTGAATGGACCCTTAAGTACCAGGTGTCTGACTATCTGTCACTCGAAGCATCGGAGAT
>CALGJU010000017.1 GCA_937928685.1 uncultured Granulosicoccaceae bacterium | reverse complement strand
CCTACATCGGTCAGCGTAATCCAAAACATGGCAAAGAAATTGATCACGACACTTGATCAACCATACTTTCTGCACTTGAATGACCACAACAAACCGTACAATCGCTATTCTCGGCATGCACCGCAGTGGCACCAGTGCCCTGACGGGGTCGCTGGAACAAGCAGGTATGTACATTGGCGAAACCAATCAGCAGTCTGAAGACAATCTCAAGGGCAATCGGGAATCGCGTGCGATCATGACCCTGCATGATGATCTGCTCGCTCGCAATGGCGGCGCCTGGGACCAGCCCCCTGTTAGAAATATGAAGTGGAATCCTGTTCACCGGGTACTCATGAGATCGATCATTCAAAACTTTGAGGCCGAACCAGTATGGGGCTTCAAGGACCCTCGCACGCTACTGGCAGTCAATCTTTGGCTCAAGACCATACCAACACTTGAGTTGGTCGGAATTTTCAGGCACCCGTTTTTAGTGGCAGATTCACTGATTCGCAGAAATGGTATGTCACCTGACACGGCACTCAACCTCTGGATTATCTACAACAGGAAGCTCGCGTGGCTGGCACAAAACAAAGGACCGTTTCCACTGCTGGAATTCAGCGCTGACCCGGAGGACTTCAATGATCAGCTACAGTCGCTTGTTACCTCACTGAAGTTGCCTACAACGCCACTTAATTTCTTTGACGCCAACCTGCGGCAGCAGTCAATTCCCCATATGCCACCCAGTGCGATAGCCAAGCGAAGTATTGCGTTTTACGAATCGTTAAAAGAAGTTAGAACAGAGGCCATATCAACCCAACGGGCCGCAGCCTAAGTAAGCAATCCAATCACACATACCACTGTCGACGCATTGCTCACTAACCGATCTCAGCCAAAGCCTGACGGATTTGAGTTACACCGTATAGGCGACGCTATTTCGAGCCGTTCATTACCTGCGGCCCTTTTGGACGCATACCGGCTGTGTGCATCACTTTAACTACTATAATTGTAACCATTCAGGCCCCCTCCCCTGAAAAGCTACCCAAGACCTCAGTAGCGGTCAAAAATATGAATCCAGATCATCCCCAACTGAATTGTTATCTATAATTTACAACAGCCATCCTGCCGCAAACTTTCTGATCGCACATCACCATTTCGGCGCTTTTGTTGCAAGATGCCGTCCGGCCATTCCCAACGAGTTTTTAAATGAGTATCGAGCAGATTATTGTCATTGCCATTATTCAGGGTCTCACTGAATTTTTGCCAGTTTCATCCTCTGGCCACCTGGCCTTGATACCAGTCATGACCGACTGGCCCGATCAAGGTGTAATTACCGATGTCATGGTGCACGTAGGTTCCCTGTTTGCCGTAATTGTGTATTTTTGGCGCGATGTGCTCAACCTGCTGAAAGGCACCTGGGATCTGGTACGTTTCAAAACTACAGACAACTCACGCATGGCGATGTATATCGCACTTGCCACCATTCCCGCCCTGGTTTTTGGTGCTGCCTTAAAATTCAGCGGTGCATTGGATACGTTGCGAGAAGATACCGTGGCCGTCGCCAAAGTCATTGCATGGACCGCAGTGTTCTACGGAATATTGCTATGGGTGGCCGACGTCGTCGGTAAACGCACAAAGAAAATGGAAAATATGACACTGCCCCCGGCATTGATCATAGGCCTGGCGCAATCACTTGCATTAATACCCGGCACCAGTAGATCAGGTGCCACCATGACAGCGGCCCGTTTCCTGGGTTTTGAACGCACCGAAGCGGCACGATTTTCTTTTTTACTTGGCATACCAGCCATTGCCGCGGCCGGCGGATTTACTGCGATTGAAGCGGTTCAGACCGGTGGTGGAATACCCAGCTATGCCATTTGGGCCGCCATACTGACTTTCTTTGCTGCTTTTCTGGCAATCACGCTATTGATGGCACTGGTCAAGCGCGTGGGCTTCTGGATTTTTATGGTCTATCGACTCGCGCTGGCAGCTGTTTTGTTTGCATTGATTTATGAATGGGTGCCGGGCTTCTCCCTCGTTTAGTGCTACAATCGTGTCATGACAATATTTCTTTGTCAGATTACACTAGTAGAGCTGTGAACTGCTTCACAGCATCTACATCGAAGTTTTTACACCCTTAGTGGTACTCGGCGCACGCCAATGGATGGAGCGCCTTAGAATAAAAAAGCAATAAAAATGACAATGCAAATCAGCAACAACACCGTAGTTTCACTGAGTGAAAGACGTAAACACCGGAGAGTATCTGACGCAGTTGCGTTACGGCTGAATCTTGAAGGTCATCCACCAAGCGCGTCTCTTGATCCCACACCTACACACGTCGTGAAAATGAGCTGTGGCGGACTGCGCTTTTCACACAGCGTCTCGCTTGATCCGGGTAGCGCACTTCCGTTAAGCATGCATATTCCATCCGCCGATAAAACCGTGCATATCGACAGCCGTGTTATTTCATCAGGCGAAGAGAAAGGTACAAACCGCAAGGACTACTTCATTCAAGTTGAGTTCCAACACATTAATGATGAAGTTAAAGTGTTATTAAAAGATCACATCGACTACGTGCTTGAAAAAACTAACACGGGTGCCTCTCAAACTTTGTTTGGATGAGCATCACAGCTACTTAATAATCTCTATACCTGCTGTATCAGTGATCTCACCGATTACCACGGCGGCAGGATAACTATTCTGCAATTGCTTAGCCTGCGTAGCATTCATAGCAATCAAAAGTCCTCCGCTGGTTTGTGGATCAAGCAGTATGTCTACCAGTTGTTGGTCTAACGCGCCTTGCAATCGACATTGATGCAAGTACGCCTGCAAATGCGGATATAACGTAGACTTAAAGCCAAGCTGCGAAAGTTCATAAGCACCGGCAAGCAATGGAATATCACTCAGTGTTAGTTTTGCACCGAGCACGGTGTCCGACAACATTTCGAGCAAATGCCCAAGTAAGCCAAACCCCGTTACATCGGTCACAGCTGATGGCGCCAGTGCCTTTAAACAATGAGCTATTGCAGCATTTGACTGCAGCATACTGTCCATTGCTGCGTCCGTTGCAGCGGCTGGCGCTTTGGCCTGCATATCTGCAGCAAGTATCAGCCCTGTACCAAGAGGCTTGGTGAGCAACAGCTTATCGCCAATCTGTACGGTACTTTTTCGCCAGATGTGATCCTTATCTATCTCCCCATTGGCCACCAAAGCCACATGAGTTTCTGTTCCCTCCGAACTGTGCCCTCCTGCCAACGTGACTTGTTGTTCTTCGAGTGCCGCAGCGATTGATGCCATCAGCAACCGATGATCACGCTTTTGTATTCTCGGGTGCGCGTGGGCAAGATTCACCCACACCTGTGCACTGATCGGAGTCGCTCCCATCGCATACAAATCACTTAAAGCATGGTTGACACAAATATTTCCGAAGCGCCAATAATCATCACTAAAACTTCTAAAGCCATCAATGCTTTGCACTGCAAGCTTGCCCTCGGTCACCTGCCAGAGACTGGCATCCTCTGCCCTGCCTAGCGCCGGTTGAACAGCAGGTCGATCATAAATTGATAACTCACTAAGATTACCAGCTATAAGATCCGGACCTAATTTACTACCACACCCTGCGCAGTGCATTTGTGTCGACGCGGTGCTCACCATGGCTTTCTTATCGCCTGGGGCGTTTAGTTTTTGCATGAACTTACTGTCTATGGAATCTTTTAGCTTCCACACCCACTTGCCTGCCGCAGTCCAACCAGATCGACAACCCACAGCAGACCTGTCACCAAGAGACAGCAGCGAAAGGAAATCACTTTGTAACTTAACCGGCTGCAGATTTCCGTGGCTACCTACCGCACGCAGATTTTTAGTTAAGAACGGCGCCTGCCTGACTGCATATACGCCCGCCTTTGGTCGAGGATCAGACAACATATCTGAGCAATCACCAACCGCAAACACATTCGGGTGACTGACACTTTGCAGAAATTCATTGACCTCTATAAAGCCACGCTCAGACACTTTTAAACCTGTGTCAGCAAGCCATGCAGGTGCTGCAGCACCGGTACACCAGATGCTTTTGCTTAGCATCAACTCAGCGCCGCTATTGCTCGCCAGTCCGGCTTCGTGGACGCTGGCAACACGGAACCCCGGGTGCACAGTCACTCCGTGACGAGCCAATGCGGCTTCGGCCTGCTTTACTACCTTATCGGGGTATCCAGGCAATACATGCGCGCCGGACAATACCAGGTGGAACTTCAGGCGACGCTTGTCTTGTAATCGATGCGCCATCGCCAACACCAGCTCTACACCGCCGGCCCCCGCACCAACAACACCCCAATCTCCAGATGCGTCAGCCGATGTTTCTAGCAACCCATTCCAGATCGAACCAAACTGACTCACTGGTTTAACACCCACTGCATGTTCACTTGCACCAGGTATGCTTAAATCAGGAGTCGAGCCTACATCAATGCTGAGCTGGTCATAACTAATCGGCGCTTGGCCATCGACAACAACCTGTTTTTTATCAATATCCAATCCAGTGGCAGTACCGCGTATAAAACGCACGTTGGCCCACTGACACAATCGGTTTAAATCAATATGGGTATCAAGATAGCTATAGTGCCCGGCCACAAAACCCGGCAGCATGCCTGAGTAAGGAGTGAGTGTTTGCTCAGAGATCAATGTCAGTCGAGTAGCGGGAATAGGATTCATCCCCAGCCGCTTGATCACAAGCGCATGGGTATGACCCCCTCCGATAAAAACAATATCTCTTGAAACACCTTCGTAAGGAATTTCTGGCGCCATGTTTTTTTATCGACCGTTTTAAACGCTATCAGGAATAGGAGGCATGAAGCCAACTGACAATTTCATCACCAGTACCGCTAAACACCACTTGTCCTTCCCGCCCTTTCATTTTGTGAGCGTATAGCGGATCGTAGTAATCTAACAACAAGGTTTTTACGATCTCGTCAAAGCCGGTTAAAGCGGTATTTGTTCTGAGCTCATCAATCGCAGTGGGCACCAGTGATATCAGCCTCTGACACCGCTCTCCACCCAGGCGTCTCTCAATACGGCTTAAGTTCTCGGTAACGAAGCTCTCCAACTGCACAAAGCTTTGCTCTTCATCCAATACCTGACGATATTTTTGCATTGCCGTACCAATGTAGTCATGCTGAATATTCTTTATTCGATCAGGCAGCGGGGTAATTAGCTCCACTACTGGTGCGGATCGTAACGCCTCTTGTAAAAATTTTGGCAAAGATACACGGCCGATCAGATGCGACTCTGATTCAAACATTATCGGCTGACTACTCTCGGCACTGGCCCTCAACCATTGTGCGGCCACCTGATTCTCCCAGCTGACTTGTGAGGGCTGCTGAACAAATAAACTACCAAACGCACTGCCACGATGCTTGGCCAACCCTTCAATATCAACGCTCTCCTTTAGCTGCTCTATAAAGGTAGTTTTGCCGCTACCGGTAGGTGCAGACAGCACCAGCATATTTCCTTCTTCAGCTAGTTGTTCAAACTGCTCCAACAAATAGCTACGGATAGCTTTGTAACCGCCAATCAATTTGGGATACGTAATACCGGCTTCACGAAGCCATGCTTGAGTGGTTTTTGATCGCAAGCCGCCGCGAAAACAGAATAGATAACCTTCGGGGTGGTTCTCTACAAACTCAGTCCAACCGTGTAAGCGATTCTGACGAATTTCGTCAGTCACTGTGCTCAAGCCCAGTTCGATAGCTGCATCCTGCCCCTTGTTCGCATACTCAGTGCCTATCAACTCGCGCTGATGATCATCAAGCAAGGGCACGTTAACCGCACCAGGTACGGTGCCGCGTTCATATTCGATAGGTGCGCGCACATCAAGTAGCGGGACTTGATTCAGAATTATCGCCGCTATGTCGTTGCTATCGTGTCGCACAGGATCAGGTTTGGCCAAAAAAATTCGTATAGTAACTACTGGAAAAAAACACCGCCATGCCAACACCTGCTAAAAACCCGCATAAGTGACCGTCCCACGACGAGCCCTTCTTCCAAGGGTTGATACTGGTGAGAAAAGTACCGCCGTAGACAGCGGCCACTAATACAGCTATTGCTACAGTGGCTAGATTCGCCTGCACCAGGCCATTGGCAATATGAAAACCTGTCAGCGCAAATACCATTAAGCTTGCGCCAATGTGATTGGCCCGACGGCCAACCACCCAGAGCAGAAAGCCGCCCACTATCTGAGTTAACACAACAACAGTCGTCGCTCCGGCCGCGGTGTTAAACAGCAATACCAATAACAGCGCAAGTGGCACGGTATTAGACATCAGGTGTTTAAAATCTTCATGCAGAAAAGGCATGCTGACAATTCCGAACGCGCCGCTAATTCTTCTTGGAATCAACCCGAAACGATTCAATGGCAGCACGCGAGCAATAATAAATACCAGCCATATCACGGGGATGAAGAAAAATAACGGGTCTACGCCCGACAACGCTGACAGTAGCTGCTCTTTATTCAAATGGGTAATTCAACGCACCTCTCCAGACGCCAGCGCCGAAGAGGATACATTATCCGTTGTTGCAAAATCCTAATGTATTAACAGTAGTTTCGTATTACCGCTACCAATTAAACACGCGCAGGGGTATGAATTTCAGCAGTATCCAGAACTTTAGCGCTAGCTCTGATCCCTCTGCGATCACTCCAAAGTAAAGCGTGTCCAACAATGAAACCGACAGATAGAGCAATTTTTACAACAAACCTGGGTAGCGGTCTTACAACTGGCCATTTTGATGCGTTCGGCGGATGCATGATAGTCCCTCGATATTATGCGTGATCTACTGTTGTACCGACTGACGGGCCAAAGATCAATTCCAAGAACGATATGTTCGACCGAAAACCCATAAGCTACTGTGTTTCAGTTGTATTACACTCCGTCAATAAGCAATCTGCCTCAATTTTTGCCGTAATTAAAAACCCGCTATTTACGATGCGGTAAATCCATTCAAAACATTAACGGTATTGGTACCGATTTCTTCGACCGCATAGCCTCCTTCCATCACAAAAAGAGTCGGCACGGAAAGACTGGCAAGTTGAGACCCGTAACGAGTGAAGTCGTCACTGGTGAGCTTAAAGAAACTAATGGGATCTTTTTCGAAAGTGTCAACACCAAGTGATATTACTAAGGCGTCAGGAGCGTAGCCCTCGATTTTCTTGCATGCGTCTGTGAGCGCCTCCTGCCACACATCGAAGGCAGCACCCGGTGGCAGCGGATAATTGATATTGAAACCTTCTCCCGGGCCTTCGCCTGTTTCATCAGCGTAACCCAAAAAGTGCGGGAACGCGTGGACGGGGTCACCGTGCAGAGACAGAAACATTACATCGCTTCTATTGTAGAAAATGTCTTGCGTGCCATTGCCGTGATGAAAATCGACATCCAGGATGGCCACGCGTTTTGCTCCATCTGCTATGAACCCTTGTGCCGCGATGGCAGCGTTGTTAAGGAAACAGTAGCCACCATAAAGATCAGAGGCGGCGTGATGACCTGGCGGCCGGCACAGTGCAAATACCTGCGAATCAGACGCTACCACCAGCTTTTGCGCAGTCGCTGCCACAGCAGCACTGCTTTTTGCAGCCTTCCAGGTGCCGCTGGTGATCGCTGTCTCGATGGCCATCGCGTAATAACCAAGCTTACCGTCAATGTACTCAGGAACTCTCTGTTGCATTCGGCGTGCGGGGAAAACAGTGGGAATTGCCTCGCCTTCAAAGCCTTCGGCATGCCACTGATCCCAGGCGTTTTCAAGAAAATCAAGATAGTCAGAAGTGTGTATCGACCTGACCAATGACATATCAAGCGGGTCGGGCGAACGACTATCGGTGTGACCTGATGCGGTTAACGATTGCTGTATGTAGTCCCACCGCTCAGGACATTCGTAAGGTCTCACCAGTTTTCCGCCAGAGAGCTCACCGGCCGGGAAATGTAGTTTATGGTCTGTAGAACTTACTGTTGTAAACATTGCGGAGACAGCTCCATAAACATGAATTGATACACAGTGCCTGCGAAGATCTATCGCTCTACACCTTGCAGAGCGATAGTACTTGCCGTTACTTCTTAACGTTGGTCCAGATCTGGTCGTATAGCTTTTGCGTGGCCTCATCACAAACCGCCACAAAAGTACCGGCTGGAGCGTCTGCCGGCGGGTTGGCTTCGGGCGATGCTTTGAGATCAGCATCAAGCAGACCATTTACGCCTTTTACACCAGCGGTGTAGCGTGCAAAGTTGGTGACCTCTGCAATATTCTCAGGCTCTAATAAAAAGTCCATAAATTTAATGGCATTTTCACGGTTGGGGGCGTCTTTCAGCAACACAACATTGTCCATCCACACTACGTAGCCTTCCTTTGGATAAGAGTATTCAACGTTAGCGCCTTCTTCCCGCGCCTTAGCGCCGAAGCCATTCCAGATCATGCCAACCGCCACATCACCAGATACCAGTACGTCTTTAGCAGCGTCCGAATTAAAAGACGCCCACTTCGGTTTAGCCTCCTGAAGCAGCGTGTTCAGCGCTTTGAGTTGTTCGCGATCCTGACTACATTGAGGAATACCCAAGTGCAATGACGCCAGTGCCAGCACCTCACCCTGAGAATCGAGTACGTTGATCTTTCCTTCAAGTTCAGCTGGCGGGTTAAATACAATGTCGGTGGTTCTAATATCATCTTTGTAAACATCACGATTCACCATAAAGCTGGTAGATCCCCACTGATACGGGATCGAATGTTTACGACCCGGATCAAAATCAACGTCTACCCATTGATCTTCAATGTTGCCAAAGTTGCTTAACTCAGAGGGCTCAAAGGAATCGAGCATGTCGATACCTCGCATTATCTCAACCATGTAATCACCCGGCACAGCAACATCATAGCTTCCTAACTTACCGGCTTTAAGTGACGCTAACATGGCCTCATTTGAATCAAACGTATCCATGGTCACAGTGACATCATTTTCTTCGGCAAACTTATCCAGCAGGGTTTGCGGAATATATTCAAACCAGTGATAGATACTAAGAGAACCTTCTGCCTGCACGGCAGACGCCCCTAAGCCTATACATATAGCCATTGCACTATTGAGCAGAGTTAATCGATTTTTCATATTTTGTTCCTCAGGTTTTGCAAAATAAAGCGGGCTCCGTAGAGCCTGCTTTGTCACTTGATCTATTTAGTCACCTTCTCAGACGAGTCTCCCAGGCGACTAACAAAGTAAGAGACAGATACGAATAAAATTGACACCAACAACATCAGTGTTGATATTGCCATAATATTGGGCTTGATTCCCTGCTTAACCGCACCAAATATCGCAGTGGGCAGTGTCTCAACCCCCGCCCCCTTGACAAAGTTGGTGATGATAAAATCATCCAACGAAATAATGAAAGCCAATAAAAATCCAGAAAAAATACCCGGCAACAACAATGGTAAAAGTACTTTCAGAAACGCCTGCGATCTGGTGGCATATAAATCCATCGCCGCCTGCTCATAAATAGTTTCAACCCCCTGCAGCCTGGCGGCGATAGGCAGATAGGCAAACGGGATACAGAAAACACAGTGCGCCACCAGAATGGTCAGATAGCCGGCTTTGAATCCGATAGCACTGAAGAAGATTAATGTTGCCACCGCAGTGACAATTTCCGGCACCATCAACGGAAGATTTATCAGTGCAAAACTACTGGCCTTGCCGCGCCAGCTGCCACTACGAATCATGCCAAGCGCCGCTGCTGTGGCTATCACAGTGGCAGACACAGATGCCATTAAAGCAATGGTGATTGAATTCCACGCAGCGGTTTTATACTTGGCCGATTCAACGCCTGTGAATACTTCTTCATACCAACGTAAACTGAATCCACCCCAGCGGGTGATCGATGCACTATCGTTAAACGAATACGCCATCACAACCAAAAGCGGAAGATACAACACCACAAGACAAAACACCGCAATAAAGAAAAAACCCGGATAACGCTTAACACCTTCAGAGGCAACTGCCATTAGCGCGCCGTCCGAGCTTGGTTGCGTGCATAAAACATCAACACGAGCAATACCATTGACAATAGAATCATTGACGCTGCAGCACCAAACGGCCAGTTGCCTGCTGCGCCTTTGAATTGCTCTTCAATCAATGAGCCGATCATAAAATTCTTTGCACCACCGAGTAAATCAGGTGCGAGGAACGCCCCCAGGCTTGGCACAAACACCAAGATACACCCCGCGATGATTCCCGGCTTCACCGCAGGCAGAATGACACGACGTAAGATGACCCATTTATCGGCGTATAGATCTGCAGCAGCCTCGGCAAGTGAAAAATTAAATCGCTCAACAGAGGCATATATTGGCAGTACCATAAAAGGAAGATACGAATAAAACAAACCAAGCTGGACCGCAAAATTGGTATTGATCAGATGTATAGGACTATCAATCACGCCCACCATCATAAGCCACTCGTTTAACGGGCCATTGTCTCGTATAAGAAATTTCATTGAGACCGTTCTTATCAACAAGTTGACCCAATAAGGCACAGTGACTAAAAAAAGCCAGATATTACGTGTGGAGTCAGGGCGTGTTGCAATAAAATAGGCAGTCGGAAAACCAATCAGAAGACAAATAACCGTGGCAGTAAACGCCTGCACCATTGAGCGCCAGAAAATAGCGATATAAGTCCATTCAATTTTCGCAGGCTCATCACCGAATAATCCACGATCAAAAAAGAACTGATCATAAGCCGCTGTTGAAAACTCCCACACCACACCCCCTCTGAATTCCTTGGTTAAGAACGAATAAACCAACATCATCAGAACCGGCAGAACCAGAAAAAAACCAATCATTAACCAGGCGGGAAATAGCAAGCGCTTACGCAGGGGATCAAAGGTACCCCCCGTTGAACCGCTGCTACTATGCTGCGTAATACCCGCCATCAGTAATCAAGAAAACGGGCGCTGCCCGGATCAATGATTAATCCAACATGATCACCGGCTTTGGCGGCAAGCCGACTCCCACTGGTATTTTGTACACGCACCAATACGCTTGCGCCTGTTGTTATTTTTACTGACACCTGAGTATCAGTGCCTAAAAATACAAACTGATCTATCTCACCCCGAAGGGACGCTTGATGGTCATCAATGGAAGTAATAGTCAAACACTCAGGGCGAATGCATAACTGACCTTTGGATTGTTGAGTAGATGCTGACAAAGAACACTCAACGGTGACGCCATCGCCCAGTTGGCACAAACCGGCGTTGCCGGAATCCTCAACCAGTGTTGCATCAAGCTTGTTGATTTCACCGATAAAATCCGCCACAAACAAGTTACCGGGGCTAGTGTAAATACTATGCGCATCACCGGTTTGCTGAATCTGACCGTTTGACATCACTGCAATGCGATCAGACATCGTTAGCGCTTCTTCTTGATCATGGGTCACAAATACAAAGGTAATACCGGTTTGTTTTTGTATTTGCTTAAGCTCCATGCGCATCGATTGTCGCAGCTTGAGATCAAGTGCTGATAGCGGCTCATCAAGCAACAGGACTTTGGGCTCAGGTGCCAGTGCACGCGCCAGCGCAACCCGCTGCTGCTGTCCCCCGGAAAGTTGAGTTGATTTTCTATCGGCAAACGAATCCAGTTGCACCAATTCGAGCATCTGCGCAGTTCGTTGCTTGATGAATGTTCGATCCCGACCCTGCATCTGTAGACCGAAGCTCACGTTTTCAGCTACCGTCATATGCGGGAAAAGAGAATACTGTTGAAACACGGTGTTTACCGGTCTTTTATTGGCGGGTAGATCCCTTATCTCCTGGCCATACAATTGAATGTTGCCAGCGCTTACCGATTCAAACCCTGCAATGATGCGAAGCAGCGTGGTTTTACCACAACCGGACGGACCTAACAGTGTGAAAAACTCACTGTCATAGATAGACGCTGACACATCGTTCAGTGCTGTCACGTCACCATACTGCTTGCTAATATTTGCGAGATCGATCGCAATCGGTTTACTGGCTGTATGCATTCAATTATGAAGTAGCAGGCCCAAAGCAAGACAGACTATGCGGCAGCACGCTGTAACATTCAACGTTCTTATGTTGCCGAAGCTATCAACAAAAAGCGTGTTCTTACCCTCCTGACAGGATCTGAATTTATCTTAACGGATCACCATCAGAAATGGCAGTGCTTGCCGAACGACTTGCGTCATTCTGGCGTGGATAGATACAAACGAGTGGATTCATTGATTTTTTCTTCCACCGGATGGCTTTCGGTCTTTAGCCGCTTGCGGGCAATCAGACTCTCAATTGTGGCAAGCAAGCTTCTGGACGCGGCAGGGTACATGGCAGGATCAAGCTCGCTGTACACCACGGCAAGCATGTCGTTCACTGTATGAAGCTTCTCTTTTATACATTCAATCACCTGTTGCTCACGCTCCAGCCGATGATCATATAACGCCTGGACATAAGCTCCGGGAGACTCTATCGGAGCGCCATGGGTGGGGTAGTAGATTTTATCTTCCCGCGCTTTGAGCATTTTAAGCGTATTTAAATAGTCGTGCATATTGCCATCGGGCGGTGACACAATAGTGGTTGACCAACCCATCACAGCGTCTCCGCAGAACAATGCATTTTCCTGCTCAAGATAAAAGCTCAAATGATTGGCCGCATGGCCTGGGCTAAACACAGAAGACAGTGACCATTGATCACCAACCACCTTTTCTCCATCAGTCAATAACACATCCGGTTGAAAATCCCAGTCGGCTCCGAATTCCAATTCATCGCGATCGCGTCCCATGCCATGCCTTCCCAACGCATACGTCTTTGCGTTAGTGTGTTGCCGCAACAAGTCACAGCCTGGCGAGTGATCCACATGGGTATGTGTGACAAAAACATGAGTGATCTTTTCGCCCTGCGTAGCAGATATAATCGCATCAATATGCGTTTGATCTGCAGGCCCCGGATCAATAATCGCAACGTTTCCGTGCCCGATAATATAAGTGCCGGTACCATAGAAAGTAAATGCACTGGGGTTATTGGCAATGACTCTTCTGACCAATGGCGATATTTGATCCGCCACACCATACTCAAACTCAAGATTTTTTTGAAACGGTATTTGCACAGCCATAGAAGTTTGTCTTGTCGAGTTTATTTAGAAATCCCACATTGTAACCATTCAGCGGAAAATGAGCTAAATTCCGATTGGCGACTGCCTTTGCAGTCTTTTGTGGCAGTTCAAGGAGGGTCTGCCGTGCCGGGTTGGTCAATATTGGGGGGAGGAGTCGCGGGCAACATACATCGGTAGTTGAGCACGAACGACAACGCCCATGAATGCGACAGGTCCACCCTGAATAGCTACCTCACTTTTGCAGTGTAAATCCCGTGCACTGGAACAAATAGAGTGACACTAACATCCGAAATCGAACAGCCAGTGTGGCACGCGGTTGCCGAATGTGACCCCGGAGAGTATCTTGGAACTTCGATTCACAATGAGGAAAATCGATGGCAACTCAAGACACCTGTTGCTCGCTAGGGCCATACTTTAAAATTCACGCAGGCAAGATCGACGAATTCAAGAAATTGGCAGAGCAATTCGTCAGCGCCACTCAAACCGAATCGAAGTGCCTCTACTACGGATTTTGCTTTGATGGGGATATTGCTTACTGTCGTGAAGGATATGCTGACGCAGAGGGCGTACTTGCACATCTGGGCAACGTCGACGCGCTATTGAAAGAAGCATTTAAAATTTCCGATATTACCAAGCTCGAAGTTCACGGCCCTCAGTCACAACTGGACAAACTCAAAGAGCCACTCGGCCCGCTGAATCCTCAGTATTTTGTGTTGGAATACGGCATCAGAAACTAACCGCGATTACCTTCAAAGATGACTGCAAACTTGCAGTCATCGTGCAAAGCGTTACCATGCACTTCCATCAAAATATCCAGTGAGCATTGATGAAAGTTCTAATCATAGGTTCCGGCGGACGTGAACATGCATTGGCATGGAAGATCGCCCAATCATCGCAGATAGAAGCGGTGTTTGTAGCCCCCGGAAACGCGGGCACCGCACTTGAGCCCGCTGTAGAAAATATCAATATAGCCGCTGACGATATCGCCGCACTACAACAGTTTGCGCTTCAATCTGCAATCAACTTAACCATCGTCGGGCCTGAAGTCCCGTTAGTGGCCGGCATCGTTGATAACTTTCAACAAGCCGGGTTGAGAATTTTTGGTCCGGACAAAAAAGCCGCACAGCTTGAAGGCAGCAAATCTTTTTGCAAGGACTTTTTAGCCCGTCATCACATTCCAACTGCTGACTACGGCGTGTTCACCGATCTAGACAAGGCCTGCGATTACATTAAAACACTCGGCGCGCCACTGGTGGTGAAAGCTGACGGGCTTGCAGCTGGCAAAGGCGTTGTCATAGCGCATGATATAGATCAGGCGATACAAGCCGCCACTGATATGTTGGCAGACAATCGCTTTGGCAACGCTGGTAGCAAAGTGGTGGTGGAAGAATTTCTTGAAGGCACAGAGCTTAGCTACATCTGCATGGTGGATGGAGAGCATTGCCTGCCAATGGCTACCTCACAAGATCACAAAGCCCGTGATGACGGAGATACCGGCCCCAACACCGGCGGTATGGGCGCGTACTCACCCGCCTCTGCAGAGACGCCGGCACTCAACGCCACAATAATGAAAAGCATTATTGAACCGACGATTCATGGCATGGCAAAAGACGGTAATCGCTTCACTGGTTTTTTATACGCCGGCCTGATGATTGGCGCTGACGGCGAAGCAAAAGTACTTGAGTACAACGTACGTTTTGGTGACCCTGAAACTCAGCCGATAATGATGCGCCTGCAGTCTGACCTGATCACGCTTTGCGATGCCGCAATCGATGGCAAGCTTGATCAGGTAACAGCACAGTGGTCCGAAGAAACAGCAGTCGGCGTGGTATTGGCGGCAGGGGGCTACCCTGAAAGCTACACAAAGGGAGACACAATAACCGGCCTACCGAACGACGATCCCGCTACCAGCGGTGGCAATGGAACAAAGGTGTTTCACGCAGGCACTAAAGTAGAGGGCAACAAAGTGATAACTAATGGCGGACGGGTGCTTTGCGTTACAGCCACCGGCAGCAACGCAAAAGAGGCACAAGCAAAGGCTTACGAATGCGTCGATACGATTTCGTTTAACAACGCGTATTGCCGACGTGATATAGCACATCGCGCGATCGACTAGCGCTTCATATAACTATTCATCAGAAATGAACTAAATTCATATTTTCGACTGCTTTTGCAGTCTTTGGTAGCTTTTCAGGATGGGCCTGTCGTGTTTATAGGGTAGGAGTTCGCGCGCAACATACAGGTGTATTTCGAGGCGGCCGGCCAGGTCACGAACGACAACGCCCATGGATACGACAGGTGCGCCCTGAATAGCTATCGCTTCATTGCATCAAAAAATTCATCATTGGTTTTGGTCTGCTGCAAGCGACCCATCAAAAATTCCATCGCTTCAATCTCATCCATTGGATGAAGAAACTTTCGCAGGATCCAGATTTTCTGTAGCTCTTCCTGGCTGATCATGAGTTCCTCACGACGAGTACCGGAACGATTCACGCTAATCGCCGGGAAGGTGCGCTTTTCAGCGATGCGTCGATCAAGGTGCAATTCCATATTGCCGGTGCCCTTGAATTCTTCGTAGATCACTTCATCCATCTTCGAACCAGTGTCTACCAGGGTAGTAGCAACAATGGTCAGGCTACCGCCTTCTTCAATGTTTCTCGCCGCACCAAAGAAACGCTTCGGGCGATGCAGCGCATGCGCATCTACACCACCGGTTAATACCTTGCCCGATGAAGGAATCACGGTATTGTAAGCGCGCGCCAGACGAGTAATAGAGTCCAGCAATATAACCACGTCTTTCTTGTGCTCCACCAGGCGCTTGGCTTTTTCAATCACCATTTCTGCGACCTGCACATGACGGCTGGCGGGCTCATCAAAGGTACTTGACACCACCTCACCCTGAACCATTCGCTCCATTTCGGTGACTTCTTCCGGACGCTCATCAATCAATAAAACAATCAGCACACAATCAGGATCGTTGTGAGCAATACTCTGCGCGATATTCTGCAGAATCATCGTTTTACCGGCCTTCGGCGGAGATACGATCAACGCACGCTGGCCTTTGCCAATAGGGGCGACAAAATCGATAGTTCGGGCAGTGATGTCTTCCGTACTGCCGTTACCTAACTCAAGCGTTAAACGTTCAGTGGGATGCAACGGTGTGAGGTTTTCAAAAAGTACTTTATTGCGCGCCTCTTCAGGCGCTCCCAGGTTAATTTCATCAACCTTTAACAACGCAAAATAGCGTTCACCGTCTTTTGGCGGCCTGATCTTGCCAGAGATTGAATCACCCGTGCGTAAATTGAAGCGCCGAATCTGACTAGGCGATACATAGATATCATCCGGCCCCGCAAGGTATGAGCTGTCTGCTGAGCGCAAAAAACCGAAACCATCTTGCAGTATCTCAAGCACGCCACCACCGAAGATGTCTTCACCTTTCTTGGAGTGGGCTTTGAGCAGCGAGAAAATGATGTCTTGCTTACGCGACCGCGCAACACTGTCGAGGCCGGCTGCTTGCGCCAACTCAACCAGCTCGCTGGCAGATTTCTTCTTGAGATCGGTGAGGTTCATATTTATCGAAACGTTGGTGGGATCAGGTGCAAACCGGGACGGATGAACGGGTTTGGCGATGGGTTAGGTTTAAGGCTTTTTTGAAAACTACTCGCAGCAGAACGTGCGATTCAGTTTGAAACAGCAGGATTCGGCAACCCTATCATGCGCGTTGGCGCACGTCTAGCGAAGCGCTAGCGCTTCGTCGCGCTTAATACAGCGAGTGTAGTACAGATATTCAAAACAGCAATTGAATGCTGATTTTGAATTTAAAAACAAAAACCAAACAAGAGATGTACAACTTGTTTCAAGTGAGCTTACTAAGTCCGCCGATCGACCCATCAGGCCGATCGACGTGCCTCCTAAGAGATCAGGAGTTACTGTCTATAAAGGATGCAAGTTGCGATTTTGATAACGCACCCACCTTAGTGCCCTCTACAGATCCGTTTTTAAACAGCATTAGGGTAGGAATACCTCTGACGCCATATTTTGGCGGAGTATTCTGGTTATCATCGATATTGAGCTTGGCAATTTTGACCTTATCACCGTATTCAGCGGCGATTTCATCCAGAATTGGAGCGATCATTTTGCATGGACCACACCATTCGGCCCAATAGTCTACTAATACGGGCACCTCTGACTGCAGCACTTCTGCATCAAAGTTGTCGTCTGTGATTTCGACAATACTCTCGTGCAACGGATTCTCCTTATATTTGGATGGGGTAACCCCACCATGATATGGAGGTGTGGAAAAAAAACAAGCTGAGACAGATGAAATTCTTATCTTTCAACGAAGAAACCGGTTCGTGCGCTAAAACCACGCGGTAAATTCTTAAGCAACCGCTGCAGCCGCTCAATTGAGCTTGTATCCCGGAAATTCAGCTTACAAAGCGCATGGATGCAGCCTTGGTGATTGCGCGAAGATGAATGCCGGTCCATCGAAATACATCCCCATTCCACCCAAATACCCACAATAAAACGCTAAACCGCGAAATGAGCTATGCTCTGTGGATGAAATCCAATTATCTGACGTCCGTCAGTTTCAGCGACTTCGCGCTGAGCCCCGATCTAGAATCCGCTTTGACTACCGCCGGATTTACCTTCTGCACTGAAATTCAGCAGCTGTCACTGCCTCTGATGCTTGAAGGCAAGGATATCGCGGCACAGTCACAGACCGGAACGGGTAAAACGGCAGCATTCCTTTTGGGAATGTATCAATACCTGCTCAATAACCCGGCCGCGGAAGACCGCAAACCGACAGAATTGCGCGCGATCATTCTTGCACCAACCCGCGAACTGGCAATACAGATCCACAAAGACGCTGAGCAGCTCGGCGCTGACATGGATTTCAAAACAGTTCTTGCGTACGGGGGCACCGACTACGAAAAGCAGCGACGCCAATTACAAGAAGGCGCAGACATACTGATCGGCACACCTGGCCGCATCATTGATTACTTTAAACAGAAGGTCTTTTCTTTAAGAAAGATCCAGGTGGTGGTATTGGATGAAGCTGACAGAATGTTCGATCTCGGTTTTATCGCAGATATTCGATTTTTACTAAGGCGAATGCCTGAACCGGAAGAGCGGCTCAACTTATTATTTTCTGCCACCTTGTCTCACCGGGTCATGGAACTGGCCTACGAGCACATGAACAACCCGATCGGGCTAAAAACAGAGTCTGATCGAATTGCCGCGGAAAAAGTGAATCAACAGGTTTTTCACCCCGCCTCCGACGAAAAAATCCCGCTGTTGATTGGGCTCATGCAAACACTGCAGCCGCAGCGCAGCATTATTTTTGTTAACACAAAGCGCGTTGCCGAAAAAGTCCATGCCTACTTGAAGGGCAATGACATCAAAGCCGAGGTGTTATCCGGTGATGTGCGCCAGAATAAGCGCCAGAGACTCATTACCGACTTGTCTTCAGGAGAATTGAATACATTGATCGCCACCGATGTAGCCGCCCGCGGCTTGCATATTGATGGTGTTACTCATGTTTTTAACTTTGATCTACCGCAAAATGCAGAAGACTATGTGCATCGTATTGGCAGGACAGCGCGGGCAGGCGCCTCCGGTGAGGCCATATCCTTTGCCTGCGAAGAGTATGTCTTTTCACTGCCGGAAATTGAAGAGTTGCTCGGCCATGAAATCGTCTCGGCGCAAGTTACCGACGAACTTCTGGTAACCCCTGCACCGCCTGCGAAAATACAACGCAACAAACCACCGGAGCATGGCAAACGCGACGCTCGTGGCGCAAATAAAAGCGGCAATAAAAACCGCAGTCGTCGGCGTGGCAAACCAGGCGGCGGGGGCAGTTCAACTGGCGCCCGACCTGCCAGCCCCAAGCAGACCAGTCAGTAGTCATCGCACGATGTAATTTTTAAGGTGCGGTTCTAAATCTGCCGAAAACTCACTATCATACGCCGATTGAACTACGGAGCCCGAAGCGATGAACTTCGAACACGCCAGAGCCAACATGATCGAACAGCAAGTCCGTCCCTGGGACGTGCTTGATCAAAGAGTCCTCAACGCTCTAGCTGAAATACCGCGAGAGCTTTTTTTACCGCAAGAGCACAATGGATTGGCGTACTCGGATACGCGTATCCCATTGGGCAATGGCCGCTACTCACTCAACCCGAATATTGAAGCTCGCCTGCTGCAAGCAGCCGTATTGGAGCCCGATGACCGCGCACTGATCATTGGCTGTGGCAGTGGCTACCTTGCAGCCTGCGCTGCAAAAATGTGCAAGCACGTCGAATCAATAGACACACAAGAGGCGGTCAACGCCAAAGCACAGCAAATTGCCAATGAATGCGGCATTGATAACATCAAATTTTTTACCGGTGACCTGATTGCAGATCTTCCAGACAAAACCAGCTACGACGCGATTATTGTCAATGGCTCGCTGGCCGCAGTCCCCGAGCGACTGAAAACCAGGCTCACCCTCTCGGGACGGCTCATTATCACCGTCGGCAGTGAAAGCGCCCCCACCATGGAGACATTTGTCATTCGACGTATCGGGGAATCTGACTGGCTCGAACAGAGCATGTTCGATACCCATATACCTTCGCTCATGCAAGTGGAAGCAAGCGCTGGCAGCTCATTCGAATTCTAGCCTTGATGTAAACCTTCGATCTACAAAACCAATGACCAGAGCGTTGCCAAACGCGGCAACGCTCGCGCACAGCAACCACTTCACGGTGGTGCGATTTCTCGAAACAGTAACTCAAAAAAACCGTCAAAAAAAACCCAAAAAACTGAAATACCTTCTACATTCCTAATACATTAAAAAAAGAAACGTGCCTGACCCATCGGCACTGCACATAAAGCTGTCTAGTATTAGTGAGAAAAATAAGTATGAAATTGCGCCTGACGCTCTCCACTTGCATGCCACTGATCGTTGCAGTTCCGCTGCTGCTTCCACACCTATCAAGCGCTGCAAGTCTATCTGAAATTTACCAAATTGCGGCCAGCAAAGATTCTGTTATACAGGCAAGCAGAGCACAACATGAAGCCGCCATACAAGCGCTGCCGTTGGCCCGCTCCGCCATGTTGCCACAAATAGCATTGGCAGCAGACCTGGCAGAAAACGAAAACAACGACGATGACAACGGCGCTTACGGCTCCAATTCCTACGGCGCGTCTATTACACAGAACGTATTTAACTTAGCCGCCATGCGCTCCATCAAAAAATCCAAAGCCAACGTTGCTCTGGCGCGTGCGAGCTTACTTGAGGCCGAGCAAAACCTCATGTTTCGAACAGCACAGGCTTACTTTAACGTGTTAACAGCACGTGAAGCCTATAGTGCCGCCAGCTCTTCACGCGAAGCTATTGCCAGACAAACCGAGCAAGCAGAGCGTCGTTTTGATGTCGGCTTGTCTGCCATCACTGACGTGAAAGAGGCTCAGGCACAGCTCGATCTTGCAGTCGCCCGTGAAGTGGTTGCAGAGAATCAACTGGCATTAGCCCGAGAAGCACTGCGCGTGATCATCAATCAAGATGTACCAGTGCTTGATGGCTTAAAAGAAGACGCCGCTCTTACTGCACCAGCCCCCGCATCAATCGTTGATTGGATTTCCGTGGCAGAAGAGAACAACCCACGGCTGGCAGTAGCTCGTAAAGACTACGAACTGGCTGCAGCTGACATTGGCATTGAACGCGCCGGTCGTTTGCCAACGCTTGCAATCACTGGTGGGTATCAAAATACTTCACAAGATTTATTAACCGGACCCTCAGCGCGACCAGACAGTGAATCAGGCCAGATCAAACTACAGCTTGAATACCCTCTCTTTACGGGCGGAAGAACCAACGCTCTTATCCGTCAGGCAAAATCACGAGCCACACAAGCGTCGTTTAATCTTGAAACTGTTCGCCGTGCCGTTGTGCAGGAAACGCGTGATGCCTATCTAACGGTATTGGCCGACATCAGCCAAACAAACGCTCTGAGCCAGGCACTGGCGTCTACCGAAGTAGCTAAGGAGGCAACACAAGCAGGGTTTGACGCTGGAACCAGAACCGCTGTTGAAGTATTGGTATCTTTGCGAGATACCTTTAACGCCCATGCAGACTACTCTGCTGCAAGACATCAATATGTAATTAGCAGCCTACAGCTTCGACTGGCTGCCGGCATACTGGCTCAGAAACACATTGATTCCATTAGCCGCTCCTTGGAGATTGGCAGATAAGCGACTCATCAATAGGGACTGGGTAAAATCGGGACTGGGTAAACACCCAGTCCGACTGCAGTAATAAATAGCGGCAGCATCAACAGCCGCTCTCACATAAGTCTCGCTGTATCACTCCACTACATCAGCCTTTGTAGCAGTTACATCAGCCCTCTATCAACTCGAACTGTGTCCCACAGTATGGACAACTGCCCTGCTTTTCATCTTCCAGCGAGATGTAGACTCTAGGGTGAGTATTCCACAAGCCCATCTCTTCGGTCGGACAATACGCTGGCAACTCTGATGCTTTGATTTGCACCGGCTCGTTGGTGCTTGCTTGTTCTGTTGTATCTGTCATTTTAACTTCTGATAGTTGCGTTAAGGGTAGGAGTTATACGTAGGTAAGCCATGACTCATGCTTTTCAGATTTACCCTCAACCGCCGCGAAATACATAGATTGCAGTTTTTCGGTAATAGGCCCGCGTGATCCATCGCCAATGCTGCGGTTATCCACTTCTCTGATCGGGGTGATCTCAGCCGCTGTTCCACTAAAAAACGCCTCGTCAGAAATGTATACCTCATCGCGGGTGATTCTTCTTTCAATTATCGGCACATCAATCTCAGCCGCCAATTCCATCACTGTCTGGCGGGTAATGCCGTCAAGCGCAGAAGTGAGATCCGGGGTATGGATCTTACCGTCACGAACAATGAAAAAGTTCTCACCGGAACCTTCTGCTACATAGCCCTCGTTGTCTAGCAACAGCGCTTCATCATAGCCATCCTGAAGAGCCTCCTGCAAAGCGAGCATCGAGTTCATATATTGACCGTTAGCTTTAGCTTTACACATCGCAATATTGACGTGGTGGCGGGTAAAGGACGACGTTTTAATTCTAATGCCGCGCTCAAGATTCTCGGCACCCAAATAGGCACCCCACTCCCAGGCTGCGATCATACAGTGAACAGACAGATTGTCCGCTCGCAAACCCATTCCTTCGCTGCCGTAAAAGCACATTGGCCGGATATACGCAGAATCCAGGTTGTTCTCGCGTACCACCGTTTTTTGCACTTCGCAGAGCTCATCAAAGCCGTAGGGAATATCCATGCGTAAAATCTTGCCAGAATTAAACAACCGCTTGGTATGTTGTTCCAATTTGAATATCGCAGGGCCTTTGGCGGTGGCGTAAGCCCGTACACCTTCAAACACGCCCATACCATAATGCAGCGTATGGGTAAGCACGTGCACCTTTGCCTCACGCCACGGCACAAGCTCACCATCGAGCCAAATGACTCCATCTCTATCTGACATTGACATAAG
>CALGJU010000016.1 GCA_937928685.1 uncultured Granulosicoccaceae bacterium | reverse complement strand
AAAACCTGACAATGTCTTTCTCGTAGTAACCACGGTTCCGACTTACTTCAGACACGACTGCAGATCACTGCTGTATGACCACTCGCTCACGCTTCGGGCTTCCACGGGCTTGGCACGTACCACAGGGAAACCCAACGCGTGAGCGAGTGGCACGCCTCGTTCGTCGCTATTCGCAAACGTCACGCTTTGGAATCCTGACGATATCTTTCTCGTAGTAATCACGGTTCCGACTTACTTCAGACACGATTGCAAATCACTGCTGTATGACCACTCGCTCACGCTTCGAGCTTCCACGGGCTTGGCATGCACCATAGGGAACCCGACGCGTGAGCGAGTGGCACGCCTCGTTCGTCGCTACTCGCGAACGTCACGCTTTGAAAACCTGACGATATCTTTCTCGTAGTAACCACGGTTCCGACTTACTTCAGTCACGACTGCAGGATCACTGCTGTATGACCACTCGCTCACGCTTCGGGCTTCCTCGAGCTGGTGCACTCTTTTTTGACTAGGGCGGCTATTAACTGCGGCGGTTTTTTTCGCGTTCGCGTAAAGCCACTCTGCGGACTTTGCCGGTGGTGGTCATCGGGAGTTCATCGATATATTCGATTTCACGCGGGTATTCGTGTACGGCCAATCGAGCCTTAACCGAACTTTGGATTTCACGGGTCAGCGATTCCGTCCCGGCTACCTGATCTGCCAATACGACAAAGGCTTTTATTATCTGGCCACGCACAGGATCAGCTACGCCGATTACAGCGCACTGTGCAACAGCCGGGTGCTTTAGCAAGCTATCTTCAACCTCTCCGGGCCCTACTCTGTAGCCCGCTGTAGATATCACATCATCATCTCTTCCCAAAAACCACAGGTAACCGTCTTCATCTCGATAACAAAGATCACCAAAGCCCCAGTAGTCACCACGAAATTTTGACCGAGTGGCCTCCTCGTTTTTCCAGTAACCCAGAAACATCACCGGATCATCACGATGTGCGGCGAGCTCACCCGTTTCACCGACGGGCACCACCTGCCCTTCAGCAGTCACAGGCTCAACGCGATGACCGGGATACGCCTTACCCATTGAACCAGGCTTAACGTCATACAAGGCAGAGCAATTGCCAACGATGTAGTTAAACTCCGTTTGTCCGCACATTTCGTTTACCTCAACACCAAACTGTTCACGGGCCCAGTGAAAGACCTCTGCACCTAACGTTTCACCTGCAGACATAATGGCTCTGAAGTGAAAGTTAAACTGATCAATAGTTGATACCTGGCGCAGCATCTTTAACGCCGTTGGCGGTATAAAACCGTTGGTGACTTTATACTTATCGAGTAAATGACAAATAAGCTCAGGATCAAAGCCTTTGGCTTCATACGCCATAAGCGGCACCCCATAGCACCATGAGGGCAACAGTGCATCAAGTAATCCCCCGGTCCATGCCCAGTCTGCAGGCGTCCAGAACACATCATTGTCCATAGGGGAAAAATTTTGCGATAACTCAAACCCTGTTAAGTTACCAATCAGGCAGCGATGAGCTCCGAGCGCGCCCTTCGGAGGACCGGTGGTACCGGAGGTATAAATAAGGAAAGCCGGGTCATCTGCATTGGTAGTAACCGGACTCAATGTGTCTTTAGACACCTCAAGCAATGCTGCATAGCTTTTGGCATCATCGCAATCGACAATCGCGTTTAGCGCAACACATTCCTCGCGCAGTGACTCAACAAGTTCACGACGAGCCCTATCGGTAATAACCACTGATGCACCACTGTCTTTTAATCGATAGTTCAGAGCATCTTCACCAAACATCACAGAGAGTGGCAGCGCTATTGCACCTATTTTGTATATGGCCAGGTGCGCTACGCCTGCTTCAAATCGTTGTGGCAGAACTATACCGACTCGATCTCCTGGTCTGACGCCCAATCCAACCAACGCATTCGCAAGCCGGTTACTCTCATTGTGGAGCTGACCAAAAGTATATTGCAGGCACGCACCTTTGTCGTTTTCATAGTAAAGGGCAATTCTGTCAGGATCTATCTCACCGTAGCGACCGGCCGCAACGCCTATATTAAATTTGTCTGGAATGTTCCATGCAAATTCCCGGCACAGCTGGTCATAATCGTAGCGAGCAGGTTTGATCAGCTGCATCAGAAGTTATCGTGTCACTTCTGGTGTGGCAGTTGAGTTATCCCAGTCTGGAGTAAACTTTAGTAATTGAATTTTTGCAGGCAAGACCGGATTAAACATGCGATTGTGCCAGTAAGTCGCCTGGTAGATCTCATCAGTCTCTGCAACACTTTCTACAGCACAATGGAGCTTAAATTGCTGTTGGTATTGTTCAAAATTGAGCTCACACTCCCCTGTATTCAGCAGGTGAAGCGCTATTTCTGAATCGAGTGCAAAAGTGGCAGTTAGCAAATCTTCAAACTCTTTCGGGTGCTGGTAATAAGCGGAAGAAAGTAACTTGATCGCCGCTTCCTGACGAAGATTTGGATCGTGAGTCTTTTGAACGATAAAGCGGAATTCTGCAGTTATATCTTTTGAATCAGATCGCACCAGCCCGGTGTTGACCGGTCCAATCGGTTGATCCGTCGCCTTTGTAGCAATGATGGCTTGCATGCCTGTTGAAGGCCGACCGTCATCCTTACGAACGGCGAGTTGCCGTATCCGACACTGCCAGCCTATAAAGTATTTTTTAAGTTTTTCTGAATCTGTCATATGACTTCGTGTGGTGAATTAAAGAACTCACCCCTAACACGATAAAAAACACGGGGCCCAATAAGGACCCCGTTCGTAACAGCATTATCGGAAAAGACTAACGACGTAGACGACGCGCCGCTTTCTTACCGATTCTGACTTCGTGGATCATGCTAACTAACACAACAAATACCATTGCAGCACACATTGCCCAGAATATGCCCTGAACCACACCGGGATTATCTGCGAATGTAAATATTGCCGCTGCACCCTCGAACGATTCTACCGGGCTTGAGTTCATGATGGTCTCCTTGGTACTGGTGGAATACGGTTAGGGTCAACTCGATCCGCACGCTCTCTCAAAACCGGTGCGTCTGGTGCAGGTCTGTCAGGTGCAGGTCTTCGGGGACGATCGTGATCTCCGGCAGTAGCCTCTTCCCAACGAGCAAACTCAGGATAGCTTTGCGAAGGAATCTCAGCCTCGTCTAAGCCCAGAAGTTCTACCTCGTTACGTACACGAAGAAGACCAAACATTCTCAGTATGCTGCCAATAACCAGCGCAGGTATGAAGCCGAGAAGTGCAAGTGTCAATGCACCTTTTGCCTGACCGAGGATACTGATAGCCGGTATACCTTCTGCCCCTGGATAGCCAGCGCAAAAGATACCTACCGCCATCACACCCCAGACACCACAGACACCGTGAACAGCGACTGCACCAACCGCATCGTCAATGCCCATCTTTTCGATGAATTTAGCCGCGTATGGAATAAGTATTCCACCAATCATACCTACCAGAAAACCAAGTGGTGGATAGAACAGATCAATACCAGAGGCTACGGAGAATATGCCGCCCAATGCACCAGACATCATCCAGAACGGATCACGTGTGATCAGATAAGCACCGATGATTCCACCCGCCATACCCATCAGCGTGTTAAAGACGAATGCTGAAAGATTAGAAGAAATGCCGTAGATGTTGACCCACTGCCCAGCCGGATCATAGATTAAGCAAGCGCCCAGGAAGCCGAAGAAGCCAAGAATAATTAGCATTAATCCGACAACGGTCAATGGCATATTGTGGCCGCGTAAGTCATTCGCAGAACCGTCTGCGTTGTACTTACCGATACGTGGACCGAGTGGTATCAGAATACCTAACGCGAAGAAACCTGCAATGGTATGCACCACCCCTGCTGCTGCTACATCACGGAAGCCCCACTGGACGACCATCCAGCCAGCTGGATGCCAACCCCACGAAGCGCCAAGGATCCAGACTACAGAACCAAGTAGAACAGCTGTAATGATGAATGCACTTAGTTTGATTCTTTCTATCACTGCACCCGAGTAGATTGATGCCGTGGTGCAGGCAAACAGAGTGAACGCTGCCCAGAATATACCGGTCGCTTGATCCTGAAGGTTCGGACCCATGCCATGGCTCCAGGGAATGCCGCCCTGGCCATCGCCTTCAACGTCTATGGAGCCCAGCAGATCAATGCCACCATCAGCGCCAAACGGAAAATTGTAGCCGGCAAGGTATATAAACCAGCCGAATGCATAGAAAGTTGGAATCATAAAGGCAAAGGCCAATATGTTCTTCACTCCTGAAGCGAGCGCATGCTTGCTCCGTGACGCGCCCATTTCATAGGCCAGAAACCCCGCGTGAATCGCGATCATCAGAGCCGTACACCACCAATAATAAATCTCGAGGTTTATCGTTGTGTGTCCGGCTAATGCAGCATCTATGGCTGCCTGCACCTCATCGTTCATTAATTCCCCCTGGTTGTTGTGGACTACAGGCGCCAACTAACTTGACAAGATGGCTATTTACTGTCATCACACGTTTATGAGTTGTATGGGCTTTCGGATCTGACTCCGTGAACCAATTCGTAGTATTTATGTATCAGGTGAAGATATCAAGGAAAAACACAGTCAATTTGACTGGAAGCAGGCAGATTCCTGCGCCATGTCGCTCTCGGAATTTTTAGCACAGTCGAATGTCCCTCTCTCACCCCTACCACCCTGGATCGACGACACCACAACCAGTATTTTGCGACACCACCCCGACCAACCAACCCACCAGCGTGAGCAAGGGATATCTGGCACGTCACACCGCTCACTCATCACCCCAACTCAACCCTGACAGTTACAGCCGATCAGGTACCGCATGGCTCTGATTTGATGTTGGTTGGAGCCGGATCAGGCGGATGCCTGATCCGGTTATTACTTAGAACTTAGCGTAAGCCTTGTTCAATTCAACCATGGGATGGTTTGGAGACATTTGAAATTTTATCAACAGTTCACGTGCAATCATGTCACGATCTTGTTGATTATCCGGCAATTTCATTTCCTCCGGCACGGTAACCCAACCGTTGATGTTGCGATCGAACACCGCGGCACGGCTCTCTTCATAACCCATATGAACATCTTCGAGCCAGTTAAGATCATCCCAACCCATCGTTTCCATATACTTCTTCAAAAACGGTGTGATGCGCTCATAGTCAGGCACCAGGTTAACGTCATAGCGATAACCTATGTGCTGACCAATGGTTTTTTCACGCTCTGAGTCGAGACCATCGGTATTGATAAAATGATCGATATCGTTTGACATAGGGCGCTCCTAGTAGCGAGTCATGTCGGGACGACCGACAGTGTGTTGGGATCCGGCCAATGGCACTTGTGCCAGTGCCGAAGCTTCCATGGTAAGCGCTGCAAGATCTTCAGGCTCTAATGAATGCATGTATGTCTTACCGCAGGCACGAGCCAGAAGCTGCGCTTCAATGGTAAGTGTATGCAGGAAGTTATAAACACGCTCTGCTGCTTCATCAGGGTCAAGACGTGCACGCAGGAGTGGATCTTGCGTCGCAACACCAACAGGACAACGTCCAGTGTGACAGTGATAGCACTCACCCGCTTCCACACCCATCTCTTTCGGGAAGTCAGCTTCATCAATATCTTTGTTGCAGTTAAGCGCCATGAGTGAAGAGTGACCAATCGCGACCGCATCTGCACCAAGCGCAATCGCTTTAGCCAGATCACCACCGTTCCTGATACCACCGGCATATACCAGTGAAATGTCACCGGACTTGCCGACATCATCAAGCGCTTTACGAGCTTGTCTGATAGCAGCAATACCTGGAACACCAGTTTCTTCAGTCGCAATATGTGGACCCGCCCCTGTGCCACCTTCCATACCATCGATATAGATCATGTCCGGGTCACACTTGGCAGCCATTCGAACATCATCGTATACACGTGCCGCACCAAGCTTTAACTGGATAGGTATTTCGCCGTTGGTGGCTTCACGTACTTCCTGAATTTTAAGTGCAAGGTCATCTGGACCTAACCAATCAGGATGACGTGCAGGTGAGCGTTGATCAATGCCCGCTGGCAGTGAACGCATTTCTGCAACCTGGTCCGTGACCTTCTGACCCATTAAGTGACCACCGAGACCCACTTTACAGCCTTGGCCGATAAAAAATTCAACCGCATCGGCAAGCCTTAAGTGATGGGGGTTAAAGCCGTAACGGGACTGGATACACTGGTAAAACCATTTTTCCGAGAAGCGTCTTTCATCAGGGATCATGCCGCCTTCACCAGAGCAGGTCGCGGTGCCCGCCATGGTAGCGCCACGCGCCAATGCAGTTTTGGCTTCAAAGCTTAATGCACCAAAACTCATACCTGTAATGTAGACAGGGATATCAAGCTCTAGCGGGCGCTTGGCACGCGGGCCAAGTATGGTTTTGGTTTCACATTTCTCACGGTAACCTTCAATAACGAATCGAGTTAATGTACCCGGAAGGAATGTCAGGTCGTCCCATGTGGGGATTTTCTTAAACAATGAAAACCCGCGCATGCGGTATCGACCAAGTTCCGCCTTGATGTGTATGTCATCAATGACGTGCGGAGGGAACATAAAACTCGTTCCGATCTTCTCTTTATTGCGTTCTGTCATGTTAATTCCTTAGCCTTAGCTGAATTAAAGAACAAGCTTCTTTTCAGAAGGTTCAAGGTTGTCGTAGTTCCAAAGCTGCTTACCGGCAACAATTTTGGTTAGGTTTTTAACCCCGTTAGGTGCTTCCATCCCGTACAGGCTTAGCTTGGCTTCGAGCCACTTTGCCTCGCCCTCTGTGATCTCACCTTCCACTGCGTCAACACCAAGGTCTGCGATCTTTCCACCGACGTATATTGTGCCGTCGTACATGGAGTCACCTAAGTTCTTACCAGCGTCACCTAAAATAATGATCCGCCCGCGCTGCATCATAAACCCGTTGAATGCACCGGCTCTGCCACCAACGATGATAGTGCCGCCTTTCTGATCAATTCCGGTACGTGAACCGACATCGCCCTTACAGACAAGGTCACCACCACGCATCGCCGCACCAAATGTGGAGCCAGCATTTTTTTCAACAACAATAGTGCCTGACATCATATTTTCAGCACATGACCAACCCACTCGACCACTGATGCGAATGTTAGGGCCATCGGCAAGACCACAACCGAAGTAACCCAGACTACCTTCAAAGTTAAGGTTCAAACGATTAAGAATACCCACACCCAGTGAGTGCTTCGCACCCGGGTTTTTAATATTGATGGTGCCGACGCCTTCCTTCATCAACTCACGAATTCTGAGATTAATGTCGGTAATTTCCATCGGACCAGCATCTATTTCAGCGACTTTGTCGAAGTCAACCTCTATGCTGTCGTGATAAACGAAATTCTCATCCGCTGAGGGTGAGAAAAATACCTGTTGAGTTCGACCCGCCAGTTGCTCGGTGTGCATACCGAGCTTGTGCGATTCATGCTCTGCGTTTAGCTCTGCCATACCCGAACCTCCCCTTCGTACGGATCAAATGTGTCAATTTCATGTGGAAAAATACTGCGAATAGCAACCTCTTCTGATGCCAGTGCAATGAGGTCGTCACTTTCGTAGAGCACCATAGGCTTGGCAGCCATGACGTCTTTTGCCATACCAAGTGAATCTGCAGTGGCAACAAGATAAGTGAACACACCGTCAAGATGATCAACAGAGCGCTTCATTGCAGACTCAAGATCATCACCTTCATCCATGCGGTGCGCGATATATACCGCAATAAGCTCAGAGTCACAGTCAGACATAAAGCGATGACCGCGACGCTCAAGATCACGTCGATTGGTCCAGTAGTTGGTTAGCTGGCCGTTGTGTACCACAGACACATCATTAAAAGGGTACGCCCAGTAAGGATGTGCAGAGCGGATATCAACGTCAGATTCAGTTGCCATACGAGTGTGACCAATTGCATGAGTACCTTTAAAACCACCCAGCTTGTACTGCTCAGAGACGACAGTTGCATCACCAAGATCTTTAATCAGTTCCAGTGCATGACCCATTGACAGAATTTCTACACCTTCAACGTCTTCGATATAGTCAATAACGCGTTTGAGATCTCCATCAAAACTTATTGTGTAGCGATGAGCGTATTCGGTCACGGCCTCTTCATTTTTAATCGAGACTTTCATGTCTTTCAGACGCTCATCAACCTTCTTTTTACGATCTATGATGATGTCGTGAATATCAAAACCTGTGGCCAGGTCTTCCTGCTCTGCCACTTTAAAGCGCATCACATAATCTTTGGATCCTTTATCTCCATACAGAGCGTACCCCGTGGAGTCAGGTCCACGATGCTTCAACGCCTGTAACATCGAGGTCATTTGTGACCCGATATCAGCGCTTTTACCGCGGTGTATCAGTCCGGCGATGCCACACATGGCATACCCTCCCTATTAAAATATAGTGGTTAAACTTCAAATACATATTGTGAAACTGTTGATGAGTGCTGCAAGCGCAGCACTCATCGTTGGACAATCTGCTAAGGCAGGCAATCCATATACTTATCTACATCCCAGTCCGTGACCGTTGCCATGAAGGTCGCCCACTCGTCAGATTTGTAATGCTGGAATACTTTATACATTTCATCCGGCATGCAATCTCTGATGACTTTGTCTTTCTCAAGTGCGATAAGCGCATCACCCAGTGACATGGGCAGCTTTTTCACTTTCTTACCCTGCTCCATTGCTGCATAAATATTGCGCTCTTCCGGCTCACCCGGATCAATCTTGTTTTCAATACCGTCAGCAAATGCAGCAAGAATGGCCGAACCCATCAGGTAAGGATTCACCATGGAATCTACCGAACGAAATTCGAATCGACCTGGAGCCGACACACGCATGCTGGTAGTTCGGTTCTGGAAACCCCAATCAGCAAATACTGGCGCCCAGAAACCGGTGTCCCACAAACGACGATAGGAGTTAACTGTGGAGCTGCCAATCGCAGTCATTGCTTCAACATGCTTCATGGTGCCGCCAATAGCCCACAACCCAATTTTGCCCGGCTTACGCTTTTCTTTGCCCTCAGGCATGAAGGTGTTAGTTCCACCATCACGATACGTAAATACCTGCGGCATGCCCGGCAGATCACCCGGCTTGTCATAGATAATTTTATTCACCACATCTTTGCCCCCCTTCCACAGGGACGTATTGTGGTGACAACCAGATGCGGATACGCCCATAAATGGCTTGGTCATAAAACAGGCGATAAGATCAAACTCACGCGCAACCTGTGCACAGATTTGCCGGTAGGTAGATAGCCTGTCTGCGTTTCGCAGTATGTCATCGTAGTTCCAGTTCATCTCAAGCTGACCTGGAGCGTCTTCGTGGTCCCCCTGAATCATGTCCAGACCCATGGCCTGTGAATACTCAAGCACACGCATAAAAACCGGACGCAAAGATTCGAACTGATCAATGTGATAACAATAAGGATTCGAGAAACCGCCATTCGGCTTGCCGTCTTCGCCTTTCTTAAGCCACATCATTTCAGGCTCAGTACCGCAACGAAGTTCCATCTTGTGTTTCTTTTTGAAATCACGATGCTGGAAAATTAAATTGCCACGACAATCTGAAGTCAGATGGCCACCGGGGTTCTCCTGCTCTTCACGGTTGCGGAAACAAACACAGTAAACCCGGGCAATTCTCTTATCCCACGGCAACTGGCAAAAAGTATCCGGATCAGGGATACCAACAAGCTCAGACGCCTCTGGACCATAGCCAATGTAATCACCGGCACGATCAGTAAACAGGTTGGCTGTTGAACCGTACACCAGCTGGAAACCTTTCTCGGCAGTGCGCTCCCAGTGATTAGCCGGGATACCCTTACCAACGATTCGACCAGTAACCGATATGAATTGGTAATAGATATAGGTGATGCCGAGCTGATCGATCTTCTTTCGAACATCTTTGATCATCTTGTCCCGGCCGTCAGCCGTCACATATTTCTCTAGATCTGTTGCCACTGATAAATCCCCCAGTTGGTTTAGTTGTCTCTGTAACCGCTGACGCAAACTACACGTTTCGGTTTTAATTTTCCGCAGCACCGACCAATTATGTACCAATGCCAAGCATTAATATAACCCTATCGCAGGCAGATACGCCATACCTTATTGCGCCATATCACTGTAGCTGTAATGTTTTGCTGCGTATTGGCATACTGAAATAGTTGAACGAAGTAAAAAAAACGGTTAGCGTAATATTCTGAATCTATACACCATTTTGTACCAAT
>CALGJU010000015.1 GCA_937928685.1 uncultured Granulosicoccaceae bacterium | reverse complement strand
ATGGCCGACGGATAAACCCATGGGGGTACGTATTTCAGCAAGCGACTGGGATTCAAACAGCAGCTGGGATATCGACGAGTCGGCTGAATTTGCCAAGCAACTGGAAGCCGCCGGCTGTGACTGGATCGATGTTTCAAGCGGCGGGGTGTCGAAGGACCAGAAAATCGAATTGAAGCCCGGTTACCAGTTGCACTTTGCTGAAGCCATCAAAAACGCTGTATCTATACCAGTGATGGCCGTAGGACTGATCACAGACGCCGCACAGGCAGACGACATCATACAAAGTAACCAGGCAGATATGGTGGCACTGGCACGGGCGTTCTTATACAACCCTCGTTGGGTATGGCACGCCGCCGCCGAAATGGGAGCTACCGTGGTGGCGCCCCGACAATACTGGCGCTGCTCACCGCAAAACGCAGGCCGCGTATTCGGTGACACAAAAATTGGCATGCGCTAACACTTTCCCAGGGTCGTTAGTCGGGATGGCTAATCACCTCACCCGCGCTTCTCACCCCTGCGTACCCCTGCATCACTACGGCTATCAGAACGATTACGCCGCCAATAAGGGTATTACTGGCCGGTACCTCATTGACCGCCAACCAAACCCATAGAGGCGATAGTGCGGTTTCTGATAAGCCAAGCAGCGGTATTTGTGCAGCTGGAACACTTTTAGACCCTAGTGTTATTAAAATAAACCCACAGCCCACCTGCACGCTGCCCAGACAAACCGCGATCAATAAATCCCGAGCAGAAATCGCCAGCGTCTCGACAAGCGGCCACATCATCGGTATACACATGGCCGCAGCGACCAACCCTGCCAATGCAGTAGGCGCCATCATGTCACGTTGCGGTCCCAGATGACGCAACAGAACAACGAAAAACGCAAACGACAATACAGCGGCGATAGCGAAGCTTATACCGACGATATCACTAGCATTGATGCCACCTGAGACCATTACACAAACGCCAGCAAAGGCCAGCACCATAGCGGCCCATGTCAATGCCTTAACAGCTTCACCAAGAACAAAATACGCCAGAATTCCAGCCGCAACCGGTCCGGTACTCAACACCAATACCGTATTAGCCACACTGGTATTAAACAAACTGAGGAGATAACAGATAAACCCCACGGCTAGTAATAAAGACACCAGTAAATCAATCGGTTTTATTGTCAAAAACTGTTTTTTAAATGATTGCCTGTCTCGCACAAACAGAAACAGCATGACCGTGGCCGTGAAGACCAACGAACGATAGAACAGAATGGCCCAGGGACTTGCCTGATCAACAAATCGAACCAATAGCCCCCCTGAACTTAAAAAAACACCTCCAAGAATGATGTACAAAACACCTCTGGAATAGGTTTGAGCATTCATTAACAGATAAATTCCAGTAGGTAAGGCTTTTAGTAAATCCTGCCAGCACAAAGGTCGCTCAATTGGAGGCCCCGATAAAGCGCAAGACGTTGCTGTATAGAGTATTCGATTGTACACATGGATCACTGCCCTGACATGGCCAGTTCCGCCACTTACAATTTCCAGCAGGGCAAGATCCAAACGACCACTCAGAATTGACGGCCGGGTACCGAGCTTGCGAAGTGCTGCATCTAAAAATGCAGCCCTGGTCTATTTTGATCGAACGATTGAAACATCCCAATACATCTATTTTATTTATACATATATACTATATATATGTTATAAACTTGCTCCACCTGGAAAGACCGTACCGATATCCGATGAGCTATGAGACCGAGATTGCTGATATTTCAGCGTTAGGAAAAGCCAAAGCACAGGCTTTTAGCACTGCCAAAGCGAAATCTATCGTTGGCGGCATGCAGGCAGGCGCTTATGTCGGCATCGGCATCATCCTGATCATGACCCTCGGAGCCACGGCACCGCCTGAATTACGATCGTTGATCATGGGGGGCGCTTTTGGTCTGGCGCTTATCCTCGTGGTTATCGGCGGCGCTGAACTTTTCACTGGTTATAACTTTTATACGGCGGTTGCTGTCGCTGAAAAAAATCTATCTGCGAAGCAGGCAATTTTATCCAATGCACAAGTATTCGCCTCTAATCTGCTCGGAGCTTTAGTCCTTGTCTCGGTATATTGGATGGGTGAAGGCGTGCTAACTCATGGTAGCAGCGCGGAGTTTGTGCAATCGATTGCGGGAAAAAAAATCAACCTCCCAACCACTGCACTCATCGCACGAGGCGCGTTATGTAACTGGTTAGTATGCCTTGCTCTCTGGATGTCTTTGCGCGTAAGCAGTGAATCAGCAAAGTGCATCGTAATAGCCTGGTGCCTGTTGGCGTTTATCGCAGCAGGCTTCGAACATTCAGTTGCCAATATGACCGTGCATTTACTGGCGTTGTTTGGACCAGAGAACGATGCTATCAGCCCATCAGGCGCAGTACGCAATCTATTGTGGGTAACGATTGGCAATATTATTGGCGGAGCAGTATTCGTCGGGCTCGCCTACTGGTCTCAAACTTCCCGACCGGCAACATCGATTAAAAACGAGTGAATACACCGACCTGACGAACGCGAGTAACACCCCCGGAACACCCCAGCGCAAGCTCCACCTAACCGCTACAGCCCAAACATTTTAACCTGAAGGATCTAATTATGCAGACAACAGTACTATCAATCTCCCTACTCGGCATGTTGCTGGTTACCGCAGCATTTGTTTTTGCTATTCGAAACTCGAAACAACGCAACGATGACTATGGTGCCGTATCTGCAAAAGCCTACGGCATCCGACGCTGGTGGATGATCACTGTATGTGCAGTAGGAATCGTGGCAACCGTAGCCACTCTAACACCGTTCCCGCTAACAGCATCAACCGGTGACAACCCAAGGATTATCAAAGCAGTCAGCGGCCAATGGTACTGGCAGTTGGAAGATACAACAGCAACAGTTGGCGAACCGATTCAATACCATGTATCCACTGTAGATGTGAATCACGGATTTGCAATCTACAACCCAAACGATCGAATCATTGCGCAGACACAGGCGATGCCAGGCTACATCAATAAATTAAACGTCACGTTTACCGAACCAGGTAAACATCTTGTCAGATGCCTGGAGTACTGTGGCCTGGCGCACCATTCTATGATCGTCGAAATACAAGTAAGCGAGGCCAATTAAGATGTCTATCACTGAAGCTACTTCTAATAGTGTGGAAGACTCAAACACTCACACAAAAAATCATCTGAATCTGGTTAAGTTATACCTGGCAATAGGCATTCTTGTCTACGCACTAATGATGATTGCGGGTGTTGCACTTCGTGCAGCACAAGGTGCATCGTACCTGGATATGAACCCCCAGCTGTTCTATCAGATCATGACGTTACACGGTGCCGGAATGGTCGGCGTTACCGGTCTTGCGGGACTCGCTGTTAATTGGTATTTCTTAAGCAGGCACGTCTTGCTAAGCACCAAAATATTCCTTTCTGCATTACTACTGTCCTTGATTGCGGTGGCGATGATTATCGGCTCAATACTAATAGGTAAATTTGCCGCCGGCTGGACATTTCTGTACCCATTACCTGCTAAATCACTGGGCATCTGGTCTATAGCCTCAGCGGTAACATTCGCCGCCGGCTTACTTGTTTTAGGGGTTGCATTTCTACTTGTATATCTTGATATGGCGATCGCAATATCTAAAAAATACGGCAACCTCACACGGGGGCTTGGGCTACATATGCTTTTCGGACGAGCACCTGTAGATACTTCTCATCCAACCACAGTTGTCGCCAGTTCCATGGTAATTATTGTAAACGTTGCAGGGATAGCTGTTGGTGCTGTAGTACTGATCATGACTATCGCTAACTTGATCTCACCCGCAATTGCACCTGATGCCTTACTAATGAAACACCTGATCTACTTTTTCGGCCACGTGTTCATCAATGCGAGTATTTATTCTGCGATTACAGCGGTCTACGAAATATTGCCCAAATACACACGCCGCCCATGGACGGTAAGCAAGCCGTTTCTAGCAGCCTGGTTTGCAGCCACCTTTATGGTCATGGCAGTCTACCCACATCATTTGCTTATGGATTTTGCGATGCCTCCATGGGCGGCAATAGCAGGACAAATTATCTCTTACACCAGCGGCATTCCAGTGTTAGTGGTTACCGCGTTTGGCGGCCTCACTCTGGTGTATCGCAGCGGTATTCGTTGGGATGCCTGTTCCTCTTTACTGGTATTGGGATTGTTTGGCTGGGCAGCCGGAGTGGTTCCAGCGGTCATAGATGGCATGATAAGAGTCAACATGGTAATGCACAACACACTATGGGTACCCGGTCACTTTCATTTCTACCTGATTTTAGGAATGTTGCCAATGGTCCTGGGCTTCGCAGCCTATCTAACAACAAATGGTGAACAGGGCAAAAGCAATAAAATCCCCGTCTATATTTATGCAGCGGGTGGGATAACGCTCTGCATGAGCTTCCTTGTATCAGGGTCACTGTCTATTCCGCGACGCTTTGCAGTACACCAGGAGTCCTGGCAGTGGCTGGGTAATGTAGGAGCTATCGCCGGCACTACAGTATTGGTTGGCACCTTGTTAATAGCCTTGCCTATTCTGTTCAGGCTACCCGGCGCAACACTAAGCGCTGCCCGGTAACATGGCTGTGTACGCCATGAATATTGTGTTGAGCCTGAGCATCGCGCTCGGGCTGCTAGCCTGGCGCACCAGTAACTTTTCCTCATTTACCTATGAGACTGATCGCCGCAATGCTGTAGAAGCCAGGCCAGTTCAGTTATCAGACTGGCAATTGCAGAGCAGTAACGGAAAGACAGTCTACTTATCTGAACTGTCGGACCAACTGTTATTGGTCGACTTTGTATACACACGTTGCCCGACAATTTGCCGGGCATTGGGGTCACGTTACGAACAGCTACAACGCGTGATCAATTCGTCAGGCAATACTCAAATCACATTGTTATCGATCAGTATCGATCCAATTTATGACACACCACAGCAGCTGAATTCATATCGGAAAAGGCACAACGGCCTCAAAGATACATGGCAGCTGGCAAGACCAATAACTGACCATGCGTTTCAAACAATTATATCCGAGACCGGGCTTCGGGTTATCCCTGACAAGTTCGGCGGGTTTACCCACTCGGATACCATTCACCTCATTGAAAACAGAAAATTAACCAAGATCAAACCATGGAGCTCGACTGACTGGGAGAATATAATCCTGTCCGGTAAAAATTCCTGAATATGGATATTCTAACTCTTTGCAATATGGCAAGCAGACGGCTCAATAACTGGCAACTTAATGAATTGCCGGCACCCTCTACGGCGAGAGCGCTACTGGTCTTTGTGATTATGGTGGGAATAACACCCGCAGGGGCTATGTGGTTTGAGTCATCCATGACCACACATATGCTCGTTCAGCTTCCCCTGCTGATCGTGCTGGGCGCCGTATGTTATCAACCAAAGGCTCAGCTGAATAGTTTTCTGACCCGGATTGACCCACTTGGTGCCATTGCCTTTATTTGCTACACCGGCTGGATGTTGTTCTGGATGCTGCCATTGAACCTGGATCTGGCAACTATTGAGCCGTCCGTACGGCTTCTTAAGCTTATCAGCGTTCCAATAGGCATTGGATGCTGCTTTAGATGGCTGTGGCACCAGTCAAATGCTGTATTGAAGTGCGTGGTCGTATTCGAAACATGGGCATCTGTAACTCGACTTGGCTGGCTCTATATCGAAAGCCCACTGCAATTGTGCAGCAGCTATCTTATAGGCGAACAACAACGAGTCGGCACCCTGCTTTTAGTAATCTCTGGCATCAGCGCCACTGTGGCTGTATTTTATTCGCTATTTGGATCATTTAACAAAAAAAACGATTCTACATTAGCCAAATCAACAAGTAATGGTTGATAATCGCAGTTATGTATATTACCAAACAAACCGACTACTCGTTACGCACTCTTATGCTCCTGGCGCTCCAGCCACCAGGCGAATTAATGAGCATTGAGGAAATTAGCAACACATTTTCCATTTCACGCGGCCACTTGATGAAAGTCGTCAACCAGTTAGCTCAGCTTGATCTGGTTGAAACCGTACGCGGTCGAACAGGTGGCGTTCGCATCCACTACGATCACAGTGAGATTAATATTGGTGAGGTATTCCGCCAGCTCGAAGAAATCACCGAGATTGTCAATTGCGATGATGGCCCGTGCTTATTCCAGGGCAATTGCAGGCTTGACTATATTTTCGAAAAAGCCACACAAGCATTTCTAAACGAACTTGACCAGCATACTTTGGCAGACCTGGTAAAACGACGCTCACACTTACAAAAAATCATACTACACGGCATTAGCACTCAGTAACCGGTTCACCCCGATCACATTTTTTACAGTCAAGCTGCTTACCCAATCGGGATTCTCTACCCGTCTCAGCTTGAACCCAAGGCCGACTGATCCAGGGCGGTTTGTGGCGAACATGCTGACCATGCCCACAAGCCAGTTCTGCAACCCAGTCTTTATATTCGTCCAGATGAAAGCCGACTATTTTCCGCAACACAATTATTCACTCGTTCCGGAGCAAGTCTGTCGAATTCGTTCAGCCGGAAGCCTCAGCTGCTCAAGCAGGTACTCAACAAGATCTTGCGAATAATTTAACTGCTCCAGCGCCTCTGACATACAGCTGAGCCATTGGTCACGCTCCACATCCGTCACATTCAAGTGTTTATGTGCCTGCATGATATTTATCGATCCGTACTTCGCACGATAGCCTAACGGGCCGCCCATCCAGCTGCACAGAAACAGCGCAAGCCTGTCCGCAGATTCTGAGATATCTTCAGGATGCCAGGATCGAATGGTCTGATATTGAGGCCGCGATGACATCAATGCATAAAACCGCTCAACCAACGCCCGCACGCCTGCCTCTTTGCCGACGGCAAGATAGGTGGTTTCGCCTTGACCATATTTTTTCTTCTGATTCACACCATTACCCTGCCTGTGTTATTGCTTCTTTGTTCTCAACATATATGAGCACCTGGTTAATGATCTATCTATGCAATGCTCGCTTCCTGTTATTTTCAGTAATTTTAACATTTGATCAAATTATATGATATATTTTATCTATATCTTTAAAAATACATTTTTCTTCAACAGGAATTCACATGAAACTACTTCTTTTAACACTATTGTCAGCAGGCATGTCACTTAACGTTTCAGCAGCTGATCCAGTGGCTGGGAAAGCAGCAGCAGCCACCTGTGCAGCTTGCCATGGCCCAGCGGGCATCAGTCCAAATCCCGAATGGCCTAACCTGGCAGGTCAAAAAGAGGCTTATCTTGCTAATCAACTAATGGCTTTCAAAAACGGCGAACGTAAAAACGCACTAATGTCACCGATGGCTACTTCACTTTCCACGGAGGATATGGCCAACATTGCTGCGTACTACGCAAGCCTAAAATAAGCCAACAATATTCATGATTTCCTTTTTACCTTGGCTTTGGGCAGGATTAATTATTGGCGTTAGCTTCATAGCAACACCCGCCAAATTCCTCACCACTACATCATCTCTACACCAGCTTTTAGAGATTGGTCAGGTTACCTTTGGCACCTTCATGTATGTGGAGATTACTTTAATCCTGCTACTTTCAATCAGTGTAATTAAAAGCGAGAGAGTACTTCTGATATATAAGGCATTACTCGTGTCCGTGGCACTTATCATATTTTTTCAATACGTTTATCTACTTCCTAAACTTGATGAACGGGTGGACAAATTAGCCCAGGGACTCTCAATTGCCCCTTCAAATCTTCACTGGCTATATGTTCTGGCGGAATTTTCGAAATTTATTCTTCTAATCGCACTGGGAACAATTGCTCATAAACGCACTCG
>CALGJU010000014.1 GCA_937928685.1 uncultured Granulosicoccaceae bacterium | reverse complement strand
TAGACCAATCAGTTCGCATTAGCACCCAGGAATCTTCAGGGATCACACCGTGCTCTGCTTCCCAGGCTTGAATGACCTCTGGCGTCAGTTCGTAATCATCATCTACAGCAGCACCGGCAGAACAATCAATCACTACAACTGTCCCTACAAAAGCTTCAACTGGTATTTCATCTACTGATCCGTTCGGCACATCGCGTCCGGAGATCCAATGCGACGGCGCATCAAAGTGCGTTCCGGTATGTTCCGACATTGAGATGTTATTCCACTTCCATGCAGGGCCACGGTGATCGTACGCGCTGATTTCCTCCATGCGAAAGCGTGCACACTGGCCGAATTCGGGTGGCAGAATAATCACTGGAAAGTCAGGATCAAGAGTATGGGTTAAGTCAACAATTTTAACCGCACCCGTGGCAATGTCAGCCGCTAGTGATTCGAGACTGTTCATGCGCCGTCTCCACCGTTGGTCATTTCGCGTTCCAGCACTTTCGGATCACGTCGCCAGCGATCACGTACATCTTTTGCAACGTCTCCACACCAAACGTCCTCCAGGCCACGTTGGAGACCGTCTACCAGTGAACGCGCAATAGCAGGCGGCAATACTTTGGGCGGCGGCAGCGGTTGATACCACGCATCATCGGTTGGCCCGACAAAGACATTCATCACTCTAAGGCCTGCACCACGAAATTCACCACGCAACGACTGACTGAGTGAATAGGCGGCGGCGTTTGATGCTGAAAAACAGCCGTAGTCCGGTGAATTGGATAATGCGTTTACCGACAAAATATTTACCCATGCAACAGCGGAATTTACCCCATCAGTAGTGCGTGCACACATAGCGGGACCAAACGCCTGAGCAAGCCGCATCATGCCTAAATAATTAACTTCCATCTCTTCTTTAGCGAAGCCTGTATCACCTCTATCTAATACGCCACCGGGACGCATAAAGCGGGCGTTGTTAATTAAAATATCCGTCTTGCCGCCTATCTCACCAGCTAGTTTTTTAACAGACGCCGTGTCGGTAACATCTAACGGCAGCACCTCAACCTTATCAATTGCTGCAAGTGCATCGCGATTAGGATGAGGACGCCAGCTTTCAGATTCACCCACAAATACAGTAGATGCCCCGGCCTCTATCAATGCATTGGCAAGCGTCGGTGTGTTCGGATTCCATGCATCTGTGATGAGAATTCGCCGATGCCTGGGATCAGCAGACAGCGCACGAAGCTGCGGATCGTCTTCCATATGGGTGGTCCTTATTGTTGGTATTGCCAGCAGTACGCCTTGCCCTGAAGCATCCAACCGGTTGAGCATGGTGACCGCACTGTTTTTTTCGCAGTCGCTGTGGATATGACACAACACCACAGGTCCTGCGTCCAATTTAACCGACCCCATTCGCCATGGGGCACGCTCACGGAAGTACAGCTTGGTTGATGTTTGTATCACCGTGTCAGCCAACAGCTGCCCGGTTGCAGCAATATCCTGCCAGTGTAAATCAGTACCAATGCAACGTGAGCACGCATCACGCGGTGGGTACTGCACCGTGTTGCATTCAGCGCACACCTGTAATGCGAAACGACCTTCCGCCGCGGCAGCACTCAGGCCAAGAGAAGCGCGTGATCGTGCCTCGGGCGGCCGGGTCGGGCTAAGGGTTCGCTTCTGGGGGTCTTTTCTAGGTGGCGGTAGCAGTTCGTCTGTCATGCCCGCGCTCCGGTTTTAAGGATGGACGCGCTACTACAAACACCACGATCATAATTGATCATACCAAAGCCAGACACCAGTGCGGTGCTGGCTTCCTTCACTTGTGTTGCTCCAGCGGTTCCTGTGACTTGCCTGATAGCTTCTACCATACCGATAAAACCACCGGCCGCTCCCGCCTGCCCGGCAGAGAGCTGACCGCCAGATGTGTTGTGGGGGAAGTCACCGTTGACGGTTAGATCATGTGACCGAACAAATTCAGGCGCTTCACCTTTGGCACAAAACCCAAGATCTTCTATTTGCATCATTGAGATCACTGGATAGTCATCATAGGTTTGTAAAAGGTCTATATCTGTAGGCGTACACTCTGCCATTGCATAGAGCTCATCAATATCCATTGTCCAGCCGCCTCGCAACTGTATGTCATCTTCTGCATGGGCGTTATGACGCTCAATGGCCGAGCCGATAGTAGCGTAGGGTACTTGACGGCGCTGCGCTTCCTCCTCAGACATGACCAAAAAACATTCAGAACCGGCACACGGCATAACGCAATCGAAAAGTGCTATCGGGTCAGCTATGGGCCTTGCGTTGATGTAGTCATCCAGAGTCAGAGGTTTTTTCATTAGCGCATTAGGATTGCGCAGTGCATTGTCACGCTGTGCAACGCACAGGCGACCAAAGTCTTCTCGTGTGGCCCCGTAAGTTTGCATGTAGCAATCAGTCAGCAAGGCAAAGTTAGCATTAGGGCCACCGTATCCGTAGGGGTATGATGCATCCATAGCAAAACGTGAAAAGCTGGAGAGCATGTTGCGAAAGCTGTCTATTTGATTGGTATCTCCTGCCACACAGGCAACAATATTCGCATCACCCGCTTGTATGGCGCGTGCGGCTCTTCGCAAAGCCACTGATGCACTGGCACCACCCATCGGGATATTATCAAGCCATCTAGGGCACAAGCCCAGATGCTGCGTTAAGCCGACAGCAGTATCTGGTGCCAGGGTAAAACTTGCGACTGAAAAGCCATCTATATCGGTGGGTGCAACACCGGCTGCATCTAATGAACCGCGTAGTGCTTTAGCAATCCACCAGTGTGCTGTGTCGATAGAATATCTTTGATACGGCATGGTGAAAGGTGCGGCTATTGCTACGCCTTCATAATTCAAACGTTGTTTCATCGGCTACTCTGCCGTTTCTTCAGGTGGGTTGTTGTCACTGTGTGCGGACTATCCAGCAAACCGACAACAAGATCCTTAAGCGCTGCACGTTGAATTTTTTGTGTGGCAGTAAGAGGAAGTTCGTCAACAAAAGCGATGTAACCCGGTGCCTTGTAATAAGCCATTTGCTCAAGACACCAGGCGGTGATCGCGGTTGCTTTCTCGGCACCCGGGTCATCCACTTTGAGGCAGGCAAACACCTCATCACCACGCATCTTGTCTGGCACCGCAGCCACTGCGGCGGCCAATACATCGGGATGGCGCATAAGAATAGATTCAACCTCTACCGCCGAAATATTTTCTCCTGATCGACGGATAACATTCTTTTTACGATCAACAAAGAAATAGTTGCCCCGCTTGTCTTTACGAACAATGTCGCCTGTATGGAACCAGTTGCCAGCCCATGCTTCAGAGGTTGCGTCAGCGTCTTTGTAATACTCAGAGAAAAAGCCATAACGCGGGTTATCCCCTGAACGACGCACCAGCAATTCACCCTGCGATGCGTCCTTGCCGTCGTCATCCACAAGTTTGCATTCGATTGACGCGTCGGGCTTTCCAATACTCGCCTGCGCTACCAATCGATCTTCCGTAGATGCGGCTATAACTGCCCCGGCCCCCGTTTCCGTCATGGCCCAGGCCTCAACCAGCGGGAATCCAAAGCGCTGTTCAAAAGCGACTTGTAGTTTTGGGTCAACACCGGCGCCAAAACCAAAGCGAACACTGTGATCACTATCTGCTGCTGAAGCGTCAAAACCCATCAGCATCGTTGGCATGACGCCAAGGTAATGCAGACAAGTGGCTTTAGCGTCCTTCACATCCGCCCACCAACTGCGTGGGTGAAATCGATCAAGCGTGGTTAAGCAACCACCCACGGTAATCATCGCCATAAACGAATAGGCCATCGCGTTCATGTGAAAGATCGGTAGCGGCGTGATCATCCGTTCGCCGCTGTGCTCAAGCGTTGCAATGCCACCGACTTCTGCATACCAACGACCAGCTAAAAGAAAGTAGGCGTTTGCTAAAACACACCCTTTGGGGTTGCCAGTGGTGCCTGATGTGTAAAGTATTGCAGCCTCACGGTCCTCACCGCTCTGGTCGCGCGCAACCACCGCGTTATCACGTGGCTTCGGCAAATTGCCTGAGGGTGAAACCACTGCCAGTTCAATGCCTGCCGTTTGTGCGGCGGTTTTTAGTTCAGCGTGACGTGCATCAATTGCAATGACTAACGCGGGTTCTGAATGGCCAATCAAGTACTCGAGTTCGGCCAGGCGTAAGTCCGGATTAACAGGCACTACTGACGCGCCAATTTTATTCAGTGCTAACCAGGTGATAAAAAATACTGGACGATTTTCCAGTAGTAATGCTACTCGCATACCGGCACCATAGCCTGCTTGCGTAAACGAAGCGGCTAGTGCGTCTATCTTTGACAGTGCCGTACCATAGCTAATCTCACCCGCCTCTATTGAATACACTTCGGCGGTGGCTGGCATAATGTTGAGGACTGGGCGCGCCGGATATTGCTGTGCGGTGGCTGCGAATGCCTCATAGACGCTGGTAACCTCCAGGGAAATCATGGCAGTAACTGGATGCTGCCAAACGCAGCATCTGAGTTTAAAAGGTCTACGCGTTTATTGGCGATACGAATCTTGTCATCTACGACACGCAGTTCATGCGTTGCAGTGAGTGCCAACAAAAACTGATCATCCATTCTTGTTTCAACATAATGCATTGACGTGACTGTTTTGATGTTGTTATCGTTTATCTCATCTACAAACGGGCGCTGTATTACGTGGTTGCAACGACTTTTAGGCTTCTGGCTGAAGGTACGCGCGCCGGTCAATCGTTGCACTCGAAGACGCAGCATGAAGTAATCTTCATACATTAGTGATGTCACCAGAAGCGGGTCTGTTTGCTGGTAGTCTAACGGCATCCAGTAATATCCGTCGTCCAGCCAGAGTGCCAACCACTCTTCAAAACGCTGCTCATCAAGCATACGTGCTTCTGCATAGATAAAGTCAATAATTTGATCGTTTGAAATATTCATGCTGTAGCGTCCATAGATACCGTCATGAATTTAACCCACGCATCAAACTGGTTGCGCATTTGCCGTTCCGTGGTGCCGTTTTCAATCGCCTCGGCTGAATAATCTTCCTTGTCAGTCATCAGCCTTTGAATGCTCACCCATTCCAGCCCGTCTGACATTAATCCTTCCTGCGCACGCTCATACATTTCAAGATCATCGTGACCCACAATAGAGGTGGGTGCGTTGATCATGCGGTTATACATCGCCGTACGTGCCAGTAGCTCATCCGGCGCATCAACAAGGCGATAAATATAACTCTCTACCAAGGTTTTGTTCGGCCCCATTGGAATAAAATTACGCAACTGCTGAATGGGCCCTTTAACCATGATGTTGGGAAAGTAGACAGTGTTATGTCGATTCTCATCAAGAATTTCTTTGGCGCGCTCTTCACCGTAGCTCTTGGTCATGGCTTCAAAATAGCCGGGGATCGCCGAATAGTCCGAATGGATCGAATGGTTCACTCCTGTGTGTCCGTGGCCGTTAGGCCATGTACGTATCCCCATCTCTTCAAAAAATTCATAAGGAGACATAAACGGTGCAATGATCTGCATGGCAGCGGGACGCGGCTCCGGGCTTCCCATTTCTTCCCAAATACTAATCGCGGTACCGGCAGAGCTTTCGTGAGCTACCATCGGGTGGCAAGTGTCTGTCTGATTTTCCACCAGCATTTTCCAATTGCATTGGTGCATGTAGCGAAGCGGTGGGCCTGCCACTTCTAAGCGCCCCGCCGGTGAACGATCTGCCATATTGTCAATTGAGCTTAGGCTATCACCAAAGAACTCATCAAAACCAATACCGTCATCTGCCAAACGCGCAAATACAAATCCACGATGCACATGCACCGCCCCGACGGGTTTGATACCTTTTACATTTTCGGTATTTTTAAGTGGCGTATCGACATAGCCCTTCTTAAGCGGAATAGCCAACAGGCAACCATCTGTTTTAAATGACCATGCATGATACGGGCAGCGAAAAAACTTACCGGTATTGCCCTCGCGATCAATGGCTATTTTTGTGCCTTTATGTGGGCAACGATTGTGCAGCACTTTGATCTCACCATCAGAGTGTCGCACTTGTATAACAGGTTGATCACCAATATGAGTGGTGTAATAGTCACCCTTGTTTGGCGTCTGACTATCATGACCCACAAACACCCAGGCATTAACAAATAAATGCCGCATCTCCAGCCTGTATACCGCGTCACTGGTGTAGACGTCACGATGAACCTGATCGCCTTTAAACAGGGCAGCAATGTGGGATGCGTTGGGGGTATTTGATTGCATGTATGTTCCTGTTTAAATGTCCGTTACATAAACGTGGAATTATTATATATCTAGTACAAGCCGCGCCGATTTAGCCCGACTGACACAGATTTGCATCACAGATCCAGAAGCACGTTCCGCCTCTGACAGAACAACATCACGATGATCCGGAATACCAGTAATTACATCACACTGGCATATGCCACAGTCGCCACGTTGGCAGTCATACAGCACATCAAGCCCTGCCGCTTCCAGTGCTTCAATAATGGATTGATCGGCAGCTACGTTCAGCACCTGCCCCGTACTACTGATTTCCACTTCAAAGTCCGTATCGCCTTCGTGCGCTTGCGCTTTTGTGAAAAGCTCAATGTGAATGGCTTCTTCACTAATACCGGCTTCTAAAGCGGCGCTGCGCGCGGCGTCTATCATGCCGCGAGGTCCGCATAAATAAACCAGTGTATCGGGTGCTTGCGAGCTCATTAGCCTGGTCAGCTGCAGTGGGTTTTTATCATCTACATATAAAGAGACAGCATCATTAAAGTTCTGCTTCAGGATTTCAGCAAACCCCATACGGGAAACTTCGCGTGCTGTGTAATGCAACTGAAAAGGCCGATCTTGTTTTTGCAAATGAGTTGCCATTGATATCAATGGCGTAATACCGATACCACCGGCCACTAACAACACAGGCCCATCCCCATCAATCAATGGGAAGTTATTTTGCGGTTCTGTTGCTTCAATCGCATCACCCACGCTCAACGCATGCATTGTTTGCGATCCACCTTCACCGGCGACTTCCTTCTGTACCGCTATCTCGTAGCGGTCAGACGCCGTTGGCCAGTCGATCAAAGAATAGGAACGCTGACCCACACTGGCTATATCGAATTGCAGATGTGCCCCGGCAGTGTAGCCTGGTAAGGCGCTATCAGTTGCAGAGCGAAAGGTCATCACACGAATCAGATCATTTACCGCTTCCGCTTGTTCCAGTATTAGTTTCAATGTGGAATCTCCTAAGCTATGATTATATGTATTTTCATATAGTTTGCACCAACTTTTTGCGCCATTGTTGTAGTTGCAAGACTAAAGGTACGGAACGATAAATTAAAAATGGAAGTAATCAATGAATGGCAATAAGACCCACATCGGCACCAGCCCAGCCACTGGTTTCGTATCGTCATACCTACTGTATCTGCTGGCTGCCGCTAGTGAGGCTGCCAGTAAGCAGTTTCATCTTCGTGTACGCGAGATGGGATTGCGTATACCCGAATGGCGGGTGATGGCATGCCTGCATGATCAGGACGGACTCATGATCACGCAACTGGCTCACTACGCACTGATGGAACAGTCCCGCATTACCAGAATAATCGATCAAATGGTCACCCGTGGACTGGTTGTTCGGCATAACGACACTGTTGATGGTCGGCGCGTCCGCATTTACCTTACCGATGAGGGGCAAGCATTGAGTTCGGAATTGGTCAAAGCTGCCAAGGCGCATGAATTGCAACTGCTTAAAGGACTGTCTAGTGATGACGCGAGGAACATCAAGCCAGCACTTCAAGCATTGCTTAGTAGTCTGGAGGACATTGCCGATTTAGATTGAAACCATAGAGAGCACAAATAGAAACCATGTGGTGCGCTTGCATCGAGCGCTTACGGCGTGCTCATTCTGGTCAGATCTCCAAACTCGATCTGCATCTCGTCTGCAAGTGCTGTAATGCCGTCCAGTACAGCACCAGGCACAATCAATCCGTTACGCTGTGCATCAGCCAGGCGCAAGCGCTCGGGATCACCGGGGACCATCACCTGATCAACTCCGATTTCAGGACGCGATGCTTGCACATGTGCGATGTACTCGCTAACGGATGCGCCGAACCCCTGCTGATCATCAAGCTGCTTCGGATCGACAATAATAATGATGTGTCCGTTACCGAAGACCGCATCCCCCGGTCCATTGGCGCCGTTACCGGTCATCGCTCCTGCAAGTAGCTCACAAGCCAGCGCCAGACCAGAGCCTTTATGGCCGCCCATGGTCCGAAGTGCACCATTGCCTGCCCTCGGATTGGGCGCAGGACTTTCGATAGTGTCGCCGTATAGCTCTCGTGGATCACCACTTCGCTTTCCGTTGCCACGGATAATCGCGTCATCCGGGATACGCTTGCCACCACGCGCAGCGACCAGCGCTTTACCTTCGGCCACAATAGACGTGGCAAAATCGAGAATGAAATCGTCACCATCAGGGTTGGGCACACCGACTGCAATCGGCGCCGTCGAACAACTCGCCTCTGAGGAACCAAAAGGTGCGACGATTCGCGAGCCACCTACATTGGCAAACTGAATGGTGACAAAGCCAGCACGACAAGCAAGTTCAGCATAGGCACCTAAGCGCCCAATATGGCCGGCACGTCGCATCGCGATCATTGCCAATCCATGTTCGTCAGCGCGTTTGATTCCAAGTGTCAGTGCGTCAAGGGCCAGCCGCTGCCCCATACCCGACTGACCGTCCAGATGGATGATCGAACCTAAATCTGAAATGATGCGAATCTGGCGGTTAGCATTAATTTGCCCGGTGCCGAGCCATTGCACGTATCGCATGATCCGCACGATGCCATGGCTGTCGTGGCCGCGCATGCTCGCCTCCACCAGATGATCTGAGACAATACCCGCCTCTTCAGCTTCACAACCGGCGTGTTGAAGGATACGTTTGATTAAATCCGTTAACTTGGTCGGATCAACTCTGTGTTCAGTCATTACGGCTTAATCTTCCGTGTTATAAAATATTAAACACATCATAGGTAATATGGCGAATATAGATTCAACAATATTGTCTGAAGCGATGTTGCGGTAAATGCCGACGCACGTCCACTTCTTCTTCAGGAACTTGATCTCACCGTTGCAACAGTTTCATCCAGTGCAACCCCTTCTTCATCCTGCAACGCAGCATGTCGTAAGCGTTGGACACAGTCAGACGCGTCTTTGCGACCGGAAAGATCTTGTAAGGTGTCCATCACTTTCGAAAACTTTGAGTGCCCTCTCGCATTGGTATCAGAGTAGCCTTTAATTAAACGTTGGCATTGTAGTATTTCAACGGCGAGATCTGTATCGCTATCCATGGCTTTACGCGTGTGATCAAGCAGGTTTTTAAGGTGGGCCGATTCATACCGGTGCCGTAAAAACTTACGCCGCCGGGGCTTAAGAGATGCAACCGCCCAGAGCATTCCGAAGCCGACAACACCATCAGTTCGGATGCGCCGGCCTCTATTGGTTAGTCGGTCAAGCAATGAAAAGCATCGTGGATGTGCTTCTATCCAGCCGCCCAGCCAGGCGGGTAGCGTTCCGCAAACCTCCTGTGCCCGAGGATGGAAATACTCGGTCACATGAACGATTTCGTCGTCAGGTATGTCTTGTTCGCCGCGCAGCCGCGTTTGTCTTGATGAGCGTGTTTTTAAATCTGCGACCCGAATGAGGTCGTCATAGCACATGGCGTTTGCTATGTATTTGGCTGCAGTGTTTACAAGTGCGTTACCACGTGTGCTGAACTCCTCAACGTAGTCCAGGTATTCA
>CALGJU010000013.1 GCA_937928685.1 uncultured Granulosicoccaceae bacterium | reverse complement strand
CAGATGTAATCGCTCTACCATTTCGCCGTTGATGTTCAGCACATTAAGCTGTTTGTTTTTCGGATCGTTAAATCGATCGACAATCAATTGCGCCCTTTCAAGCTCTTGCTGCGATGATGAAAACAGGCGATTGGCAGGTTCGACCTGAGAAGGATGGATAAGCGTTTTTCCATCAAACCCCATGCTCTTTGCCTGCCGTGCTTCCGCTTCAAACCCCTCTCCATCACGGAATCGATTCCATACACTATCGAGCACCTGAAGCTCTGCCTGTTTCGCCTGCAACACAATCTGCATTAGCCACGGGATCATATAGCGTCGGTCAAAATCGAGTGATACGCCAGTCTCGCTCGCGATATCGTTGTGCCCGACCACCAGGGTAGTGAGCACCCACGGCAGGCTGACGCCTTCTCTGACGATACGGTCGAGCTGTGCAATACCTTTGGCAGTTTCAATCATAAACCAGGTTTGCACCGATGGATCGAGCCGCGCCGTCTCTGCGTGCTGCACAAATTCTTTAACTTCTGATACTGATGAGATCTTAGGCAGCAACACGGCCTGCGGGAGACATAGGGCCACAGTAGCCAGATCGGCTGCGAATTCGGCTGTTCCCACGTGGTTGCAACGAATAGCGGTTTGACTGGCGTTAAAATCCACCGACTTAAATGCGGTAATAAGCGCTTCACGTGCAGACGCTTTACTTTCCAGCGCGACAGAATCTTCCAGATCAAAAACAATCCAGTCAGCTGCAATACTGCTCGACTTTTCAATCGCTCTTTGGTTGCTCGCTGGGACGTAAAGTACTGAGCGCTGTGGTTTATTGGTTTTCATATTCTGCTACTCATCAATTAATACCTTAATCAACAAGGCCCTCACTATAACAAAAACCGAGCAGCGGATTAGACGCTGATGCTTGCCACCGGACACGCTTCGCGACTTGGCCAATTGTGAGTGCGTTCGCAAATCCAATAGATAGTAACGGCAGATGGCGGCTACACATTTTATCGTGCTCGAAACTGTTGGGTAAGTTACGTAGCATAGTCGATTGGTGTTTGAAGATAACAATCTCTTATGAAAATGATCTATCGGCTGGTGATGGCTCACTTCCCCGCTATTCTGTTGATGCTCTCCCCTCTGAGTGCAAACGCGGGACCGAACTTGTTGTCAAACCAGTGGACCTCGTGCAGTGATAACACTCGCATAAGAAGTTTTGATGCAAACATTGGATTAGTTTCCGAGTGCATTTACCAGGAAGTAAACGCCACTCAGGCAGACACCTTAGAACTGGTCTGCCAAACCACAACCAGTGATTTTACCAGCGCCCGCTTAGCGTATTCTCAAGCAGACTTCAGAGTTTTAAATTCGTCACTTGCCACCACCCGTACGCCCACCACCTTACGTGCAACCATGCCAGGCGCGCCTCGCAATACCCGCTACGCGGTCGTCACGCTGTACACCACTAACACAGCAACTATGAACTGTACGCTGAGTAGCGTGGATCCCGTGGTCGTGGATCCCGTGGTCTTAGCGCCGCCGGTATCACCCGGTGTCGGCCCGTGTATTGATAGCGATAACGACGGCTTTGGCTGGAATGGTGTAGCAACATGCAGAACCAGCCCCCAAACATCATTAAACAGCGCGCCACCGAATGCAGTAAACACTCAGGTGACGGCACAAGTCACAACGGCTGAGCCATCTACCAGACAACCCACAGATACTTCAACCTCTACTGCTATCGGCAATACCGCCGGTGCCTGTGTTGATACTGATAACGACGGTTACGGTTGGAATGGTATAGCGAGCTGCACGGTTAATATTCCGGTCGCAGCGGGAGACGTTACGGTCAGCAGCAATACCCGGACTATCAGCGCACCGGGCATTGAAGATATCACTGACCTGATTCTTGTAACCGGTCAATCAAATGCGCAGGGCAACAATTCGACTGCCGATCTGACCATTCTTGATGCAAGCAACAATCAGGTATTCGCCTTCACCGATAGCAACACCTGGCAAATCGCTGATCTAAGACAACACTGGGATGGCCCGAATGAAGTTCGCCACCCGGGAAATAATGCGTTGATATTTCCAGGCAACACACCACACAACAACTTTGCTTTTCACTTCGGAAAAGCCCTGGTTGCACTAGATCCTCAACGTGTAGTCGGCTTCGTACTTGTCACCGCTCCCGGCGCTGGAATCAAACACTGGGATTTGGGTGGGAGTTTTTATCGCACCTTATCTACAAAAGCCATGAATGCACTAAACGCTAGCTCAAAATCCAGCTTTGACGGAATTCTCTGGCACCAGGGGGAAACAGACTTTCAATTTAGTGGCACCTCAGATATCACCGCAACTCGCCTGCAGAGGATAGATGACAACTACTATCCGGACAGACTCTATCGGCTTATTTCAAACCTTCGGCAAGAGCCCTGGTTCTCGACTCAAAAGCCCATATTTATATGTGCAGAAACACAAACAAGCAATCCGGACCCTCTTACGATTGCACCGGTGAACCGAAGACTCATGGCGTTAAATTCGGACAGCGACCGCTACACTGGCTGTGTCACTTCAAGCAGGCTGCAAACCTCTGACGGCGTACATTTTAACGCTGCCGCTATGCGGGAAATAGGCAGACGCTACGCAGTAGAGTATTTAAAGCTGAATCGTCGATAATCATAGATTAGCCATCAGCTCTTGTTAACAGCGGTAGCTATATTTGCTTTCAACCATTCAACATCTGGTTCACATTTATTTTTTAAGACTACAAATAACAGGTAGACACCCGTAAGCATGATCATCACATGAAGCAGTGATGACCATGACGCTGCGGGGTTTTTAAACACGGTTATCAGGGTGACAATAGCCACCACGGCCACAAGGCTCAGCCACAGAATCATGAATTTACGTATCACCCGATTCAGGCTAATGGTTCCACGAAGCACCGTGCCTGTTTCACTGCTGTCAAAGCTGCCATAAAACGTGGGTCTGAACGAATTCCGTGTTCCCGGCACTCCGCGGTAGATATAACAGTCATCCCGACTGACACTACCGACCATGCCTTGCGTGGATATTTCCTTGGGATCGCCTACATTTGCGTGTAGGTTCTCAACAGCCTGCTGCAAAGGGAGTTGAAATTCAAACTCTACCTCTCTGGATTCGAATGCATTAATATTCATACCATCATTTTATACTAATCAGTCTCTCAATTTTAAAGAAGGACTGGACTCTTTTTTTGTTCAAAAAAAAAATCCGAGATGGCCGGGGAAACAGAAAAGCAATAAAAAAGGCCCGGGGCACTGATCGCGGGCCTGGAATACAAAGTAGTGTCGAGACTAAGCGCCTTCGCGAGTCCAGATTTGCCCACGACAGATAAGCCCACCGGCTACACAGCCAGACACTTTTAATGTATTTTCATCTTTTACTTTGATCTTCGACTTGTACCATTTTTCAGTATCTGGCGCGTAAATTTTGCCGCCGGAATATTTTTTTTCATTCTTTTTATTCATGCCTTCAATAATCTCAGTACCAATGATTTTAGTATTATCAGAGTTATGAACATTGGTAATTTTGCCGCAGATCTGCTCACCACAATTATAAATCTCAACTGAAATTTGCTTACCTTCCTCATTTTTTTCAGACAGCCAGTTACCGGTAATATCAGCGTAAGCAGGCATTGCAACCAGACTCGCTACCAGACCAATCATCAGTCCATATCTATTATTACGTGTAGTCATTAAATTACCTCGTGTCTTTTCGTATCAAAACAAATGCGCGTGAAATGACATTTTACACTAGATCGTCGTACTGTCGCTGAACCGCTCACCAATGAAGTCGCTGACTGGAATATAACCGTCCACCTCTTCTACTCTCTACTAAATAGGCAGCCAAAAAAAAGGCGACCATAAGGTCGCCTGTTTACATACTGAAGACGCTTAAGCCTCGGTTATTCCACAGTGACACTCTTGGCAAGATTTCGTGGCTGATCCACATCTGTGCCGCGCATAACAGCCACGTGGTATGACAACAATTGCAATGGCACTGTTAACAGCAATGGTTTCACCGGATCAGGGCACCCCGGGATCTTAACCAGTGTTAAGCCATCAACAGGCTCGATATCGGTATCTTCTTCAGTAATTACATACAACTGGCCACCGCGGGTGCGAACCTCCTCAAGATTCGCTTTAAGCTTTTCCAGAAGGTTATTGTTTGGCGCGATGGCAACTACCGGTACCTCGTTATCAATCAGCGCCAGTGGTCCGTGCTTTAATTCGCCCGCCGGATACCCTTCTGCATGAATATAAGATATTTCCTTAAGCTTTAACGCGCCCTCAAGTGCAATCGGAAACAACGGACCGCGACCAAGGAATATCGCATGGTCCTTTTCTACAAATACTTCAGCTAAATGTTCAATCGTGCGATCAATCATTAACAAACGTTCCATGGTCACAGGACTGTGATAAAGCGCTTTTATGATTTCACCTCGCTCAGCTTCCGTCTGAGACTCTTTCGCCTTACTCATCGTCAATGCGACAAGCTGCAACGCGACCAGCTGTGTGGTGAATGCTTTTGTTGAGGCAACACCGATCTCCGGTCCGGCCTTCGTTAGCAACGTCGCATCAGCTTCACGTGTCAATGTGCTTTCCGGTACATTGCATATGGCAAGTGTTCCGAGGTACAAGCCTGATTTTTTCACTTCATCAAGCGCTGCAAGGGAATCTGCAGTTTCACCCGATTGCGATAAAGTGATATACAACGTTTTTTCAGGAACAGCGACTTCTCTGTAACGATATTCACTGGCAATCTCTACAGTACAGGGAGTTTTTGTATATTCCTCAAACCAGTACTTTGCAGTCATACCCGCGTGGTAGCTGGTACCACATGCCACTATGTGAATCGCTTTTACTTGCTTCAGCAAATTCAAATCAAGGTCACCAAACCCATTTAATAACAATTGATCTTCAGTGATTCTATCTTGCAGAGTGGCACGCACAGCATTTGGCTGTTCGTATATCTCTTTAAGCATATAGTGCTTGTAAGGTCCTTTGTCCGACGAACTGGCAGTCAGAGATGACACCTTCACTGGTCGCTTTACTGACGCGCCGGACTCATCCATGATGCTCATCTTGCCTTCACAAATATCAACAAGGTCGCCATCTTCAAGATAGATAAACTCTTGTGTCACGGGAATCAGCGCCGCAGTGTCTGAGGCAAGAAAAAACTCGCCAATACCAAGGCCAACCAGCAAAGGACTGCCTTTACGTACAGCGATCAGACGATCAGGCATCTCAGTGTTTAGAATGGCTATCGCATACGCACCGTGAAGCTGGGCTATGGCATTGTTAACACCTTTGAGGTAATCACCGCTCGCCTTTTTAACTTCACTGTGTATCAGATGAACAATAACTTCAGTATCAGTCTGTGAGGTAAATTCGTAGCCTGCTGTTTTTAACTCGTTACGCAGCGGTTCATGATTCTCAATAATGCCGTTATGCACCACAGAAAACTGTTCAGTTGAGTTGTGTGGATGTGCATTCGCTTCTGAAGGCTCACCATGTGTGGCCCAGCGCGTATGTGCGATGCCTATACCGCTGTCCATAGGCGCTTTTTCAAGCTTCTCACCGAGCATAGCCACTTTACCCAACGCACGAGTACGATGAATTTTGTAGTCTTTGTCGAGAACGGAAATACCCGCAGAGTCATAGCCGCGATACTCCATTCGCCGTAACCCTTCCAGCAATATTGGAGTGACATTACGCTGTGCGTATGCTGCAATAATTCCACACATGATTTTATATCCAGTTCGTGTTCGCGCCAATAGGTCTTACTAAAGACACAGGCAGTAAATCGTATTAAGTTATTTGTTTTTCTTAGGTCGCGGCCAATTTTCCACAGTCTTGAGTGGAGCACGCGTAAAAGCCAGCTGATCAGCAGCGACTTCTCTGGTAATTGTTGACCCTGCACCAATAACAGCGTTCTTACCCACTGTTACAGGAGCTACCAATTGCGTGCATGAGCCGATGAATACACCGTCTTCAATAATCGTTTGGTGTTTATTCGCCCCATCATAATTACAGGTAATGGTTCCAGCACCTATATTGACGTTTTCACCTACCGTGCTGTCACCGACATAAGACAGGTGATTTACTTTACTGCCTTTGCTGATGGTAGATTTTTTAATTTCAACGAAGTTACCAATGTGTGCCTGTTCCGCTAACTCAGCACCCGGGCGCAATCGCGCGAAGGGGCCAATCGTGCAACTTTCACCGACACTACTTTCTTCTATAACCGTATTTGCTTTAATGACTGTGCCATCGGCAATAGTCGCATTGCTGATTGAGCAGTTAGGCCCGATGCTTACGTTTTCACCGATGGTGACATCACCTTCAAACACACAATTTACATCAATGATGCTGTCCTGCCCGACTGTCAAATTGCCTCGAACATCAATACGCGCCGGGTCACGCAGCGTCACGCCCGCTGTCATTAATTTATCCGCCTGGCTCAACTGATAGATTCGCTCAAGCTCTGCCATCTGCAAACGGCTGTTAACACCCGCTGTCTCCCACTCGTGTTCCGGCTGATGCGTGGTGATCGTCATGCCCTGCGAAACAGCCAGTTCGAAAATATCGGTAAGATAGAACTCACCCTGAGCATTGTTATTATCTATTCGGCCTAACAGCTCATTTAAAGCGCTGGCACGTGCGGCAAGTATGCCGGTGTTGCCTTCAGTGATTTTGAGCTGTTCTTCTGAGGCATCTTTCTGTTCTACAATCGCCTGCACTTCACCTGCAGCATTCCGAACAATTCGCCCATACCCTGTAGGATCATTCAGAATCACAGTCAACAATGCGATGTTGCTGTCAGTGACATCGTCTATCAGTTGTTTGAACGTTTCAGGCTTGGTTAACGGCACATCACCATACGCCACCAGAACGGTATCGTCAGGATCAAGCAACGGCAGCGCTTGCTGCACCGCATGCCCGGTACCAAGTTGCTCGGTTTGCTCAACATAGTCAACTTCGCGAGTCACTGTCGCCCGTACCTGATCGGCGCCGTGGCCCACTACCAATACGGTTTTCTGCGCACCAAGTGACGACGCGGCATCCACCACATGTTCTACCATTGGCTTATGCGCAATTCGATGCAGTACCTTCGGCATGCTCGATTTCATACGCGTGCCTTTACCGGCAGCGAGGATGACAACTTTTAAAGGCATTGTGATAGTCCTGTACGCATTAGCATAGAGACGGTAAACATTGCTACGGGTAGCGGCAATATATTGACCAATCTGTAGAGCTTTATATTTGCTTTGGCAAACTCACCGCTTACAATGCATGGTCGTTTGCTGGATTCTTAACCAGCAAACAGCCGGTTTCAGTCTGGGATAGCGTGCGCTTCAGTAGTTGCACAGACGTGTCAAATCTACCCGATAAGTACTGCCTTTTCGCCATTGCAGTCTAGCACTCGAATTACCAAGTGATTGATTCCAATTGTGAAAGGGAGGCGGCGTACCCGCACACAGATTAGTGAGGAAAATACATTCTCAACGGGTATTGCCAGCTTACGTTAAGCCCTTTTCTAACCTATAGCTACTGTACTCGTAGTATTTACTCCACGTAACAATTGCGACTAAGCCTGGTCAGCAATCGACGGTAGATCTCGTATACCATCGGCTTATGGTTATCCGAGACAAAAACTTAACAGCCAGGAATCGCAAAGCGCTGGTTTACCGAGTATTGCTCACAGCGGTTGCAGTGTGCGGCAATTCAAACTTGATGGCTGAGAGTGATCAGACCCCTGTGGTCATTGAATCACCCACAGTCGCCATTGACAGTGCACACAAAGAGGCGAGCAAGCTACTCAACGGCTTCGCATCGCAAATCGACAATTATTTCGCTGAAGAAATTGACACCGATGAAGCCAACGATACCAGTGCTACGATAAGGTTCGACTTTGCAGATCCTTCTCATGGGGATATCTCGGCAAATGCGAAACTTAAACTGCGGCTGGTGCTTCCTCGCAGTCAGAGACGGGTTCGCTTACTGCTGGATGTTGACGACGAAGACATCAATGACAACTCCCGATCGTCTTCCGCTCAATCACTCTCAAGCACAGATGATGATCGCAGTCTTGCCCTGGCACTGCGCTTCATACGCAAAGTAAGAGAAGGTATGAGCGTCAATATAGATATCGGCGCTCGTCGGCACGAGCAGAAATTCCAAACCTTCGCGAGACTTCGCACCGCTGCTGAAAACAGGAGTGAAAATGGCTGGTCGTCGAAAATCAATAACGATCTCCGTCAGTACTATTCATCAGGATACTGGAACCGATTAAATATTGATTTTTGGCGTTATACCCGTGAAGGGTCTTCAACAGTATTTCGAACGTCAACAAGCTTCAAATGGCAACGCAATGATGCAGGCGCACGCATCGACCAAACCGTGGGGATCTATAAGGAGTTAAGCCGGGAATCGTTATTAGCTTTCGAAGCGCTGGCAGCATACAACACATCGCCAGCCGATGAGTCCGAAAACCACTATGCAGGCCATCAGCTAAGACTGCGTTATCGGCGCAATGCATTTCGCCCCTGGTTTCACTTTGAGGTGTGGCCAAGTATCAGCTGGTTAAGCGGCGATGATAGTGATCCGAAGATTGGCGGTCTGATACGAACTGAAGTTCGTTTCGGGAATTACTAGAGCGATTAAAGCCGAGCTTAGCAGCTCGACACACGCCAAGCTGCAAGGAATTGCCTTCGTTATTTTACGCTACGCATTTTCTTCAGTACGCTCAAGCGGGCAGACGCTTCCGCCAGACTGGCAGCCGCTGCGGCGTAATCAGGTGTGCCCTGACTCTCTTTTACCTGCTCTTCAGCACGCTTACGTGCCTCTTCAGCTTCTGCCTCATCAAGGTCACCACCGCGAATCACGGTGTCGGCCAATACAGTGATGACATGTGGCTGTACTTCGAGCATACCGCCGGACACAAAAAAGTGCTGCGCGTCACCATCCATATGGACCGCCACATTACCGGGTTTGATACCGGTGATAAAAGGTGCGTGTCCTGGAGCGATACCGACTTCACCCATCTCGGCTGACACCACGAGCATTTCTGCTTCGCCTGAGAAAATTTCTTCCTCTGCACTGACGATGTCGACTTGGATTACATTTGCCATGTTCGCGCTCTGTTATCGCTTCGCTTTCTATAACGGCCTGAGCCGTTACTTCGACTCATTCATTTCTTTGGCTTTCTCTACCACTTCGTCGATACTACCGACCATGTAGAAAGCCTGCTCCGGTAAATGATCGTATTCACCGTCAACAATGCCACGGAAGCCCGCGATAGTGTCTTTCAATGAAACGTACTTACCTGGAGAACCGGTGAATACTTCAGCAACGAAGAAAGGCTGAGACAAGTACTGCTGCACCTTTCGAGCGCGGGCAACCACTAGTTTATCTTCTTCTGCTAACTCATCCATACCGAGAATGGCGATGATGTCTTTGAGTTCTTTATAACGTTGCAGAGTGTTCTGCACATCACGTGCAGTATTGTAGTGTTCGTCACCCACAACCAGTGGATCTAACTGGCGTGACGTAGAATCTAGCGGATCAACCGCCGGATAAATACCTAGTTCCGCAATGTTTCGTGAAAGTACAACAGTTGCATCAAGATGCGAGAAAGTGGTCGCTGGCGATGGATCGGTCAAATCATCCGCCGGTACGTATACCGCTTGAATCGATGTAATTGAACCTGTCTTGGTTGATGTGATCCGCTCTTGCAGTACACCCATTTCCTCAGATAGTGTTGGCTGATATCCCACCGCTGATGGCATACGACCAAGAAGGGCAGATACCTCAGTTCCCGCGAGGGTGTAACGATAGATGTTATCGATAAACATCAATACGTCACGGCCTTCGTCACGAAAGTACTCCGCCATGGTGAGTCCAGTCAGTGCAACACGCAAACGGTTACCCGGAGGCTCGTTCATCTGACCATAAACCAACGATACTTTATCAAGTACGTTTGATTCTTTCATTTCGTGGTAGAAATCGTTGCCTTCACGAGTACGCTCACCCACACCGGCAAATACAGAATAACCCTGGTGCTCACTGGCGATGTTTCTGATCAGCTCCATCATGTTTACGGTCTTACCAACACCCGCACCACCAAATAGACCAACCTTGCCGCCCTTCGCAAACGGACAAAGCAAATCAATCACTTTAATACCGGTTTCAAGCAATTCTGTAGACCCGGCTTGTTCCGCGTATGACGGAGCTTCACGGTGAATACCCCAGCGCTCTTCAGTGGCGATCGGGCCTTGCTCATCAATAGGATTACCCAATACATCCATGATTCGACCAAGAGTAGCTTCTCCTACAGGTACCGAAATAGGGTTACCCGTATTGACCACTGGGAGCCCGCGGCGTAGGCCTTCAGAAACTCCCATGGCAATAGTTCGAACGATGCCGTCACCCAATTGCCCTTGTACTTCGAGCGTGGTCTGCGTGCCTTCAATTGTGAGCGCGTCATAGATTTTTGGCACTGATTCCCGTGGGAATTCAACGTCGATTACAGCGCCAATAACTTCGACAATAGATCCAGAACTCATAGTGTTCCCCGATAAATAAATTTTTTAAACA
>CALGJU010000012.1 GCA_937928685.1 uncultured Granulosicoccaceae bacterium | reverse complement strand
GCACAAAATATTATTGAACTGCTAAACCGAAGCGGTTAAGGCCGGGCTTAACACAGAATCTACTCGGGCATCTCTATCTGCAAATACCTCTCCGATTCCAATTATCACTGGATTATTATTATCAAAGCTCTGCATTCCGATCTCCAGCTCTGAGAGTGTGCCCAACCACTTTGTCGTATTGGTTCGTGAAACTGATGAGCAAACCGTTACTGGCGTTTGTTGCGACATACCATGCTCAATTAACTTGGATTTAATGTTTGATGCGGTTCGACCACCCATATAAAAAATCGAAGTAGTACTTGGATGAGCAAGTGAATCCCAATTTAGCTTTTTTGGAAGTTCACCAAATCTACTGTGACCTGTTATAAATTGAACGGTCTGAGCACTATCTCGATGAGTAAGAGACACGCCTAATTCGGCTGCCATAGCCAACGCAGATGTTATTCCTGGCACAACCAGCACAGGTACATTGTGGTTTTCAAGAAATTCGATTTCTTCGCCAGCGCGACCAAAGATGGAGGGGTCGCCTGCTTTCAGCCTGACAACATTCTTGCCGGCAGTTGCATATTTGAGCATTAGCGCGTTGATATCATCTTGTTTACTTGAGATTCGACCACCACGCTTGCCGACTAAAATTCGCTTAGCTTCCCGGCGCGCCATCTCCAGTACTTCGTCAGAGACCAGATCGTCATATAGAATAATATCGGCCGCTTGTAACACACGTACGGCTTTTAACGTTAACAACTCTGCGTTGCCTGGCCCGGCACCCACTAGTGTGACATGACCGCGAGGGTTTACATTGGCTAACGTTTTAGCGAAGTTTTTCAAGTCTTGCGCAGTGTTGGGCTTAACCTTGCTATTAAACGCCTGCTCTGCGAGTTTCTCCCAAAACATACGTCGCAGTGAGCCGCATCCTAATCGAGCGCTAATGTCGGTTCTGATATCGGCAGCCAATTGCGCCCACTTGCTAAGCTCTGCTGGCAGCAGCACTTCAATTCGTCTGCGTATCGCTTGGCCTAATATAGGCGCAGCACCATCTGTACTGATACTCACTATTGCTGGCGACCGGTTTACGATTGATCCAAATTGGAATTGGCAAAAAGCTGGCCTATCAATAAGGTTGACCAGCACACCAGCTGCAACCGCAGCATCATAAAACTCAGCCGCCTCTGTATCAGTATGCAGATCTCCTACCGCAAGTCTTGCGTTATCAAAGCATGTTGGGTCCCATTTACTCAGATGGACGACAAAGGCAGCTGGTTCTGCTGCAACGATTGCCTGAAATTCTTGACATAATTTGGCGGCATAGATATGAACTTTTGCCCCTGTGGCAGCAAGTAGCTCTCCTTTCCATGCAGCCGCGGCGGTGCCGCCAACTAGCACAACTTTTTGATTGGACAATTTGTGAAACACAGGTAACACCGCAAGCTTGCCGGTGCGAGCAGGCCTTGGCCGCGTAAGGACGTTTTGTTTATTAGTTAGCACAGAGAGATTTATCATTGATATACCCATGTAATTCTGCTTGGCAGCTACCACAATTGGTGCCGGCTCTACACGCTTTTCCGATAGCGCTAACGGTGTCAAAACCGTTTTCGATAGCGTTCATTATTTCGTTTACACCCACATTAAAACAGCTGCAAACAATTGCGCCTCTATCAGATTGTTCGGGCCCCGGCCTACCGAAAGCCAGCAGTGCACGGCTACTAAATGAGTGCTCAAAATTTAGCTGCTCACAGGCCCAATCTCTAGATACCTCTACCGGCAATGTCGATACAAAAAAGGCAGTGTGGAGGCTTTTATCTGAAAACCATAGATGGCGCGAACTACCAGAGCGCTCATCACATAACGACACATCCGCTGCAGTAAATTCTGGAAAAATGTCAGTAATAGAAAGTGCGGTGTTTATTGATGCAATTTCCGCTCTCCAGCCTTTGTTTGTTTTGGCCAAAGCCCAGTAATCGAATGAGGAGAGCCTGGGTTTTGTTCTGCTGATGAGAAATCCATATCGCTTCAACGGCACTGCAGCAAGCGTGGCAAAGCCGGCTTTAAGCGCTGGTTGGCCCGAAATAGGATCCACTGTCGATGAGATTAATTGATCGACCCTTGCACTCGAAGCAAATTGATCGGTCCAGTGAATGGGTACAAACACCGAGCCTTTTTGTTGTCGCGATGTGACGAGCGCCCGAACCGTTATAGCACCTAGCGAGTTTGTTAAAGACACGATGCATGCATCTGAGATGCCACGCGCTAAAGCATCTTCTGGGTGTATTTCGCAAAAAGGTTCAGCAAGATGAGCAGAGTTCCGTGCACTTCTTCCTGTTCTTGTCATGGTGTGCCATTGGTCTCTAATTCGGCCGGTGTTTATTCTGAGTAGCGAAGGGTTTTGAATCGGCTCTGCAAGCTTTGATTCAACGGGAATGAAACGAGCTTTTTTATCGTCAGTAAAAAATAGCCCATCACTAAAAACACGTTTCACAGACGCCTCGCCATCGCGCGCTGGCCATTGAAACGGTTCTAAATCGACATATTCGGATGTGACACATTCGGCCACCTGACCAATGTCAAAACCTCTTTTTCCGTTATTCTTAAAAGCACTGAGTTGCGCATGCTCTCGAAAAATCTGCACCGGATGCTGGTACCCAAAACCATTGAAACCCATGCGCTGTGCTACTTGCGCCATTTGCCACCAATCAGGTTTTGCCTCTCCTGGTAACCGTAGAAAACTTCGTTGTCGCGAAATGCAACGCTCAGAGTTTGTTACCGTTCCAGACTTTTCACCCCATGCAGCAGAAGGCAGCTTTACGTGTGCATAACGCAAGGTATCAGTTTGTGCTACGACATCTGACACAACAACAAACGGACAATTAGCAATTGCTGACTCGACCATAGAGGCGTTTGGCATGCTATCAACTGGGTTAGTACCCATAATCCACAGCGCCTTGATGCGCCCATCGCCCACGGCTTCAAATAGGTCAACAGCCTTTAGCCCAGGCTTTGATGCAACATTAGGTGCATTCCAAAATTTGGCTACAAGAGAGCGATCAGAAGAGCTCTCCAAGTTCATGTGCGCAGCGAGCATGTTTGCCAGGCCACCTACTTCACGACCACCCATTGCATTGGGCTGACCCGTTACTGAGAATGGACCTGTGCCGGGCCTACCAATCCGCCCGGTTGCCAAATGACAATTGATAATAGCGTTGACCTTATCAGTGCCACCACTGGATTGATTAACACCTTGACTGTATATGGTTACCGATTTATCTCGGTTGGCAAAAAGATCAAAAAATGCCTCTAACTCGGCTTCGCTTAAACCGGTGTCTTCTTCGATATCGTCAACTCTGGCTTTTGCTTCGTCTAGTGCACTACCGAACCCTTGAGTAAAGGATTCAATATAATTATTATCCACGTCTCCCGTCAGGGCAAGATGCGCAAGTAAGCCGTTAAAAAGAGCCGTGTCGCCATCAGGTTTAATGGCCAGATGCATATCGGCAAAATCAGCGGTAACGGTGCGACGCGGATCAATCACAACAATTTTCATCGATGGCCTGGCTAACTTGGCAGCGGCAATCCTTTGGTACAGTACGGGATGACACCAGGCCAGATTAGATCCAACCAAAATCAATAACTCTGCGATCTCTAAATCTTCGTAGGTTCCCGGCACCGTATCGGAGCCAAACGCTCGTTTATGACCCGCGACAGAGGATGCCATGCACAATCTGGAATTGGTATCGATGTTAGCCGAGCCGATAAAGCCTTTCATCAATTTGTTCGCGACGTAGTAATCTTCAGTCAGGATCTGCCCTGACACATAAAAAGCTACGCTGTCTGGCCCATGCTTCGCCACTGCACTTTTAAACTTGTTCGCAACTAAACCAAGTGCGTGATCCCAGCTTGTTTCAACGTTACTCACCTCAGGAAACAATAATCGACCATCAAGCGAAATCGTTTCTCCCAAAGCTGATCCTTTTGAACACAACCTGCCATAGTTGGCTGGATGATCAGGATCACCCGCAATTTCTACTTCACCGTTATGTAAGCGAGTTGCGACAATGCCGCAACCAACGCCGCAATAAGGACAAGTCGTTTTAACGGATCGCGACATCATTTTTCAAAGTCAGAAAGGTCGACTAAAATATTATTATTTTCAAGCTTTGTCGGAATGCTTTGAGTAACACCTTTATCAGCACCTTGTGCCTCACCAGTAGCAAGAGAGATGACCCAGTTATGTAGAGGGCATGTGACGCATCCATCATGAACGATACCTTGGCTGAGTGGCCCGGCTTTATGAGGGCATTTGTCTTCGAGTGCGTAAACTTGATCATCGATTGTTCTAAAAACAGCGATCGTTTTATCACCCTTAACAACGCAACGTGCACCCTGGCGCGGCACATCTGCCAATTGACCCACTAACACCCATGTAGCTGTTGCGATACTCATAAGATTGCCTCTGCTGTAAGATCGGCTATGGGATTAAACTCATGCTTGTCTTTTCCTGAAACGCGTTCACTCCAGGGGTCGACTTGTGCATATTTTTGACTAAACACAAAAGCCTGAAAATAAGATTCACGCTTACTTTTATCATTCATGATTTGATCACGAATTTCATCTAGCCCAATTCGCTTGGCCCATTTATATATTCGTTCAAGATAGTGGCCCTGTTCTCGATACATTTGGGCTAGCGCCACTACGTGCTCCAGCACTTGCTCTTCTGTAGTGACCTTCCCGAGTACCACGGTACCCTTTATATCAAGGCCTGCAGCACCTGCAAAATGAATCTCATAACCTGAGTCAACGCAGATAACGCCAATGTCTTTGCATGTTGCTTCGGCGCAATTTCTAGGACATCCTGAAACCGCTAATTTTAATTTTGCCGGTGTCCATGAACCCCACATAAATCGCTCGAGTCGTATGCCTAGACCGGTTGAATCTTGCGTACCAAAGCGACACCAGTTTGTACCCACACAGGTTTTCACCGTACGCAAACCCTTTGCGTATGCCTGGCCTGAGACAAAACCAGCTTCTCCCAAGTCAGCCCACACACCCAACAGATCTTCTTTTTTAATACCCAACATATCGATTCGCTGCCCGCCAGTTACCTTTACCGCTGGTATGTCGTATTTATCAACAACATCAGCAATCGTGCGTAGTTCTTTGGATGAAGTCATCCCTCCCCACATTCTGGGAATAACCGAATAGGTTCCGTCTCTTTGTATATTGGCGTGGACACGCTCATTGATAAAACGAGATTGATAGTCGTCTGCGTATACATCAGGCCAATCGGCAACGAGATAATAATTTAGCGCTGGTCTGCACTTGGCGCAACCAGTCCCCGTGCTCCATTCCAGCTCTTGCTGAACATCAGGGATCGTTTTAATCTGTTTTGTTTTAATCAAGCGCCGGACATCGCTGTGCCCCAGTTCAGTACAGGTGCACATAGGAGTGACAGCATCTGGCATGTACGCATCCCCCAATGTCATTGCCATTAGTTGTTCAACCAGACCTGTGCAGGTGCCACATGATGAAGACGCTTTGGTGTGTGCCCTTACTTCATCTAAGGTGGTTAGCCCATTACGTGTTATAGAATCTGTAATTTTCGATTTGCATATGCCGTTACAACCACAGATTTCTGCATCATCTGGTAAGGCTGCAACGGCTGCTATAGGGTCCAGCGGTTGACT
>CALGJU010000011.1 GCA_937928685.1 uncultured Granulosicoccaceae bacterium | reverse complement strand
TCACCATTGGTGTATTTTGGCGGTGTAGGCTTTATTCTTACCGGTGCAATCAGCCTGGTGACAGGCACTATGTTTCTGATGTGGCTGGGCGAGCAGGTAACAGAGCGTGGTATCGGCAACGGTATATCTATTTTGATCTTTGCGGGTATTGTTTCTGGCTTACCAGCAGCAATTGGCGGTACACTAGAGCTGGCAAGGACCGGGGAACTATCTTCTCTTATAATATTGATTCTAGTGCTCCTTACCGTGGCGGTTACTGCGTTTGTTATTTTTGTTGAGCGCGGGCAGCGGCGAATTACGGTAAACTATGCCAAGCGACAGCAAGGCAGAAAAATGGTTGGTGGTCAACAGAGCCATTTGCCGTTGAAACTGAATATGGCGGGCGTAATCCCACCGATCTTTGCCTCAAGCATTATTTTATTCCCGGCCACATTAGGTGATTTTGCCTCTAGTGCGTCTGGTATGACCTGGTTGCAGAACATCGTATCTGCGTTGCAACCCGGGCAACCTTTATACGTTTTACTGTACGCTGCGGCGATTATATTCTTCTGTTTTTTCTACACTTCATTGGTGTTTAACGCCCGTGAAACCGCTGATAACTTAAAGAAATCCGGTGCTTTTATTCCGGGAATCCGCCCTGGGGAGCAAACAGCGCGGTATATTGACGGAGTACTAACCAGGCTAACGCTGGTGGGTGCAATGTACATTACGCTCGTGTGCTTACTGCCCGAGTTTTTAATTCTTTGGTGGAATGTACCGTTTTACTTTGGCGGGACATCACTACTGATTATCGTGGTTGTGATCATGGACTTTATAGCCCAGGCACAAGCACACATGATGAGCAACCAGTACGATAGTTTGCTCAAAAAGGCCAATCTTAAGGGATCCAACGGCGGGTCTAAGAAGATTGCTTCAAAAAAGAGTGGCTCTAAAAAGTCCTAAACCAGTTGCGAGATTGAACTGGGTGATAGAAAGCTACGGAAAATTTTTCGGTACAACACGTCAACCGAAGGGTCAGGTTACAAAATGAAAGTAAGAGCATCGGTAAAAAAGATTTGTCGCAACTGCAAGGTAATCAAGCGGCATGGTGTAATACGAGTGATTTGTACTTCTGATCCTCGTCACAAGCAACGGCAGGGTTAACAGTGGTTAGTAAGATGAAAGGCGGCTTTTAGATGGCACGTATTGGTGGAATAAACATTCCTGTCAACAAGCACACTTGGGTGGCGTTGACTTCGATCTATGGTGTAGGTCGTACGACTGCATACAAAATTTGCGAACAAGCAGGTATTGACCCGAAGATTCGGGTAAAAGACCTGGCTGAACCACAGGTAGAAGACCTGCGTGGTGAAGTTGGCAAGTTAACGATTGAAGGCGACCTTCGTCGTGATATCAGTATGAATATCAAACGCCTAATGGATTTAGGTAGTTACCGCGGTATCCGCCATCGTAGAGGATTGCCTATGCGAGGCCAGCGCACTAAAACCAACGCTCGTACCCGTAAGGGTCCGCGTCGGGCAATTAAGCGCTAAAGTAGATCAGAGAAAAATATGGGTCAGAAAACTACTACTAAGAAGAAGCCAAATCGCGTTGTCACTGATGGCATCGCGCACATTCATGCTTCTTTTAACAATACTATTGTGATGATCACTGATCGTCAGGGTAATGCGTTGTCGTGGGCCACTGCTGGTGGTTCAGGCTTTCGTGGTTCGCGTAAAAGTACACCGTTTGCGGCACAGGTTGCAGCTGAGCGGGCTGGTGCAGTTGCGCTGGAGTACGGCATGAAGAACCTTGATGTAAAGGTGAAAGGACCTGGTCCTGGTCGAGATTCGGCGGTGCGTTCACTGAATGCTGCTGGCTTCAAGATCACCAACATCATCGATGTTACCCCAATTCCACATAACGGATGTCGGCCGCCTAAGCGCCGACGAGTCTAGGAGCTTAATTGTGGCGAGATACATAGGTCCCAAATGTAAGCTGAGTCGTCGTGAAGGCACAGATTTGTTTCTAAAATCTGGTCTGCGTCCACTTGATTCTAAGTGCAAGCTTGAAACTCCTCCGGGTCAGGCTGGTGCAAAAAGAGTACGTCTGTCCGACTACGCATTGCAGTTGCGTGAAAAGCAAAAATTGCGTCGTATTTACGGCGTGCTTGAGCGACAGTTCCGCAACTACTACAAAGAAGCGGCACGTATAAAAGGCTCAACAGGTGAAAACCTGCTTACGTTGCTTGAAGGCAGACTGGATAATGTCGTTTATCGTATGGGTTTTGGTTCGACCCGCGCTGAATCCAGACAGTTGGTGGCACACAAAGCAATCATGGTTGATGGTCAGACAGTCAATATCGCTTCCTACCAGGTAAAGCCTAATCAAGTAGTCAGCATTCGTGAGCGCTGCAAAAAACAGGCGCGTATCACTGATGCGATGCAACTTGCTAAGCAACGCGCTATCCCGGGCTGGATTGAGGTTGATGAGAAGAAGATGGAAGGTACTCTCAAATCTCTGCCTGACAGAAGTGATCTACCAGCAGAAATCAACGAGTCACTCGTTGTGGAACTCTACTCTAAGTAAGCCAGCGAAGAGTATTGAGACCAACAACACGAGATTAAGGCTATGGGTGCGATGCAAACAGAATTTCTAAAACCGAGAATTGTCGACGTATCAGCGACAAACGACCGTCATGCCAAAGTGACGCTTGAGCCGTTAGAGCGTGGTTTTGGCCATACGCTTGGTAATGCTCTGCGCCGTATACTGCTGTCCTCGATGCCGGGTGCCGCAGTAGTTGAAGCAGAAATCGAAGGTGTGCTTCATGAGTACACTACGATTGAAGGCGTCCAGGAAGATGTATTGGACATTCTTCTCAATCTGAAAGAAGTGGCGATTGTTCTTCATACTAAAGAAGAAGCAAACTTAACGCTTAAGAAGAAAGGCCCTGGTGTAGTGACTGCGGCGGATATCACTGTAGATCATGATGTTGAGATCAAAAACCCTGAAAAGGTGATTTGTAATCTCACCAAGAATGGGGAAATTTCTATTAACATGAAGGCACGTAGCGGACGTGGTTATGAACCGGCTACGCAACGCACTGTTGTTGAGGGTGAAAATCGTCCAATAGGTGCACTCCAACTGGATGCTTCATTTAGTCCTGTCTCGAAAGTTGCCTATAACGTTGAAAGTGCGCGTGTTGAGCAACGGACCGATCTGGACAAGTTGATTATTGATCTGGAAACCAACGGCACCATCGATCCGGAAGAGGCAATTCGTAAGGCTGCGACCATTCTTCAAGAGCAGTTGGCAGTATTCGTTGAATTGGAGGCTGAAACGGGTGAAGAGAAAGTTGATGAAGCCACTTCTGATATTGATCCAATCTTGTTGCGTCCGGTGGATGATCTGGAACTCACAGTTCGTTCGGCAAATTGCTTGAAAGCAGAAAATATTTACTATATCGGTGATCTTATTCAGCGTACTGAGGTGGAGCTTCTTAAAACGCCAAATCTCGGTAAGAAATCACTCACAGAAATAAAAGATGTCTTAGCTCAGCAGGCATTGTCATTAGGTATGCGACTTGAAAACTGGCCACCGCCAGAGTTGGCACGTCCTCGTGGTGAAGGTTTGAAATAAAGACTTGGTTTTTTCAAGTCGTCTAAAAAAGATTAAGGGTGCGAAATGCGACACGCTAAAAGTGGTCGAAAATTAAATCGGAACAGCAGTCATAGAAAAGCGATGTATAAAAACATGGCTAGCTCGTTCTTAAATCATGAAGCGATAAAAACGACTTTGCCGAAAGCCAAAGAGTTGCGTCGCGTAGTAGAGCCGCTGATCACGTTAGCTGGTGATGATTCGGTGGCAAATCGAAGACTTGCGTTTTCGCGCCTTCGTGATAAAGAAGCGGTAGGTAGATTGTTTACCGAGATAGGACCACGTTTTAAAGCACGACCCGGTGGTTACACTCGAATCTTAAAGTGTGGTTTTCGTCCAGGCGACAAGGCCCCAATGGCGATAATCGAGCTTGTCGAAAAAACCGAGGCGGTCGCTGAGTAAACGAGTTCAATAAGACAAAATCCAACCTGTTGGTGTGCGAACCCGTTGATGCTGAGTCTGCGGAGCGATAGAAATTCTCTTTTGCTCCTGCACATTGAAGCGCAGGGTTCGTATCAGTATCGATGCGGTACTTAGTGTACTACCCAGCGACTATTTTCTTAGATAGTAAAACAAGCGGGTAGTACATTACGCAGTCACTAAATGACCTGCTTTCACACCTATACTTTAGACATACATGTTTAAAGTGGTCATGAAGATACGATCTTCATTTCGAATGATAAACCGATATAATCTTACAACAGTTTATGATCGAATCGACTTAGATATTGTCCGCTGAAAATATCTCAATATAACTCTCTGTACCAAACGTGGTAGTTTACAGAGCAGATCCGAGAGTTTTTAAGCCTTTCTTCCGGGTTTTTGAGCGGACAATTACTCCTGGTACAAACGTTCAATCATCTCCCAATTTACTCAATAATCATCGGGTTTGCGTATGTGTGGTATTGCCGGATTTTTAACCTCTGAAGCCTGGTCCGAGGATCAACTAGAACGGCAGGCATTGCGAATGAGTGATGCGATATCACACAGAGGACCTGATGGTGATGGTGCCTGGTGTGATGAAGCCGCAGGCATTGCGATCTCACATCGGCGGCTGTCGATTGTTGATTTGAGCTCAAGTGGTTCACAGCCAATGACCTCTGCTTGTGGAAGGCTGGTCATGGTATACAACGGTGAAGTCTATAATTTCTCAGAGCTCAAAACTGAACTGACTGCGTTGGGTGTGCAGTTCAGAGGGACCTCAGACTCTGAAGTTATTTTGGAAGGTTTTGCTAAATGGGGCATTGAAGAGACAGTAAAAAGGCTTATAGGTATGTTTGCTATAGCGGTTTGGAATCGCGATAACAGACAGCTGACTTTGGTGCGAGATCGACTAGGGATTAAGCCGTTATATTGGGGGAGTAACGGAGGTCTATTGTTATTTGGTTCAGAGCTTAAAGCACTGAAAGCCCACCCGGAATGCCCTACTGCTCTTGATCATAATGCCATTGCTAATTTTCTACGCAAAGGATACGTCAACGCACCCAATTCCATTTATTCGGGCGTCAATAAACTTGAATCCGGTTGCATATTGACTCACGAGAGTGGCAAACAGCCCACGATCTCGAGATATTGGTCAATGCATGATGTTGCACTGCAGGGTATGGATCAGATAGACACGCGAGATGAAAATAAGATCGTTGATGCCTTAGAGGAGTTATTGTCTGATTCAATCAAGATGCGAATGGTTGCAGATGTTCCGCTGGGTGCATTTCTATCTGGTGGTATTGACTCTTCTGCAGTGGTCGCTTTGATGCAAAAACAAAGTGCCAGGCCGATTAAAACCTTTTCTATCGGATTTGAAGAAAAACAATATAACGAATCTCACCATGCCGCATCAGTAGCTGAACATCTTGGTACAGACCATACAGAAATGTACATCACCGCGAAGGATGCGCTCGATCTCATCCCAACGCTACACACAATGTACGATGAGCCATTTGCGGATGCATCGCAAATCCCCACTTTTTTGGTTTCCAAACTCACCCGTCAGCATGTCACTGTGGCGCTTTCCGGCGATGGAGGTGATGAGCTTTTTGCCGGCTATGAACGTTATTTTGAGGCTGAGAAATACCAGCGTTTATTCAAACAACCGGCGTTTGCACGAAATATTGAGGCGGGTGTATTAGGCTCAATTCCGCCGCGACTTTTACAAAAGGCAAGTCAGTTATTGCCAGATAAACTCGGTAGAAAATTCCATCCGACCCGAATGAAAAGGTTACACAGGATACTTCGTGACGGGCACCCTTTGTCATTGTACCAACAGTTTCTCTGGCGTCTGGATAATGATCATGATCTTCAGTGTTCATTGATCAATCCCGCGGTGATCCACGATCCGGTGTGGGATCGTGCGCGCTCACAGCATTTTGATAGCGACTTCAATATGATGCAGTATGTAGACGCACAGGATTATCTTACTGACGATATTCTTGCCAAAGTTGATCGGGCCAGTATGGCAGCTTCATTGGAAGCACGCGTTCCGATTCTTGATCATCGGGTAGTGGAGTTTGCCTGGCGCCTGCCAGAGCACATGAAAGTTAGAAATGGTCAGGGAAAATGGGCATTGCGTGAAGTTCTGTATAGACATGTTCCTCGAGAGCTTATAGACCGGCCAAAGATGGGGTTTGGCGTGCCAATTGATGAATGGTTGCGTGGGCCGCTGAGAGAATGGGCCGAGAATCTGCTTTCGCGAGAATCACTTAAAGACACAGGTGTGCTCAACGTTGAAGTGATTCGGGAGCGCTGGCAACAGCATCTAAAGGGCTCATGGAATTGGCAATATCATCTGTGGGATGTGCTGATGTTACAAGATTGGATCGTTAGTAATAAGCACTAGTTGCCAGACTAGTTAAACCCGGTTAGTTATCTCGTACAGGTGACCACACGTCCATACGCTTGGCTGTGCACAGGTTGTAAAGTGCTATCAGACTTGAGCATAAAATCATCACGATAAAATAGGGGATTGAAAAGATGACGAGGCGCCCGAAACCAGTGTCTCGTGCTAGATAACCTATCAATGCGAGCAACAGAATTAAGGTTTGTGCAACAAACAGGAACGTATAAAAGTTTGACTTAGCCATTAGTAAAGAAAGTGCCAGGTACTGTAGCAACATCGGCACCGCACCTAACCTTCTAGCTACCTTATGAGTGAAAAGTTGAATAGCTTCAAAACCGTATTTTAGTGGGTTGCATAGTGTGCGCATAGACCATACACCACGTAAACCGGCTGTGATGGTGCGTACCTTGCGGTCAAATTCAAGTCCGGTGGACTCAACACCTTCGCTGAACGATACAGCTTCATCGCAAAAGATGATTCTCTGTTTGTTCTTTAAGGCTTGGACAGAAATATAGAAGTCATCGGTAACGCCTGGTGGAATAGGTGTAAAGAGGTCTTTTCTGATGGCGAAAAGCCCACCTGAAGCTGATGTGACACTCCCGGTGTGGCTGAGGCGCTGTTTTGTCCAGCGCTCGAGATTCCAATGAAACTCTTCTCCCTCGTTTGATTGACCTCTGTAGACGAAGTTGCCTGCGACGCAACCGACAGAGGGATCATTAAAATAGCTTGCCAGTATATTGATTGCCCGGGGTTCAACAGTGACATCGGCATCGGTAAATATCAGTAGATCATTTTTTGCCAGTTCCACAGCTGCATTTAGTGTTTCATTCTTTCCGCCACGGGGCAGGTCAATGAAACTTAGTTTTGGATGGATATTAGATTTAACAATTTCTGCTGTTCGATCAGTTGAGCCATCGGATGCTATAACCAGTTGAATTTTTTCAACAGGGTATTCGCTGTTGAAAGTAGTGTTAATTTTTTCCTGAATAGCGCTCTCTTCATTGTACGCCGCTACCATCACAGACACGGATGGCAGGGTGTCGGTGTCGGATGCCCGCTTTGCAGGTTGGCCCTTTCTAAGACCGCTTAGCAATGCGATACATGGATAACCTACGTAGCAATAGAGGGTCGTAACAACCAGTGCCCAGAATAAGAGAGTCATAAGAATATCGAAGGTGGTTGAGTTGCTGTTGGAATATTGGTGCTAGTGATGATTTGTAAATACCGCGAGCTAGCATCGTCGTGATTGGGGATGCTTACGTTCATATTGAAAGCGATGACATTGAAGCTATGGAGCTTTTGAAACGGTAAAGCCCGGCTTGTACTGTTTCTGAATGTTTTTTTTCTCTGTACAAACGGGCGCGTTGGATCATTTATTTTGATCCCGCTAAAAGCAACATCAGTTTGCTAATCCACTGCTGTGCATTGAATCTTTCGTTCACAATATCAAAGGAGATGTTGCCCATATCTGCCTGCAACCCCGAATTCAAAATGCGAAGTACTGCAGCTGAAAAGAGTTCGGGGTCCTTAACAGGCACCAATGCCCCACATTGAGCAGTGATAATTTGTCCGACTTCGCCGACATCCGTATGCACGATTGGCAATCTGGATGCCATGGCTTCAAGCAATGAAATAGGCAATCCTTCTGAATGAGCTGCACTCACAAACAGGTCGGCACAGAGCAGAAGCTCGCGCACATCGCGTCTATGTCCCAACATGATTACCTGGCTGGAAATTCCTAATGAAGCGATATGCGAATCTATTGTGTTCCGTTCAGGGCCGCTGCCAATAATAACTAATCTGTCTACCGGCCGACTGGCAAGGCTCAGGTTAAAGGCATCGATTAAGTCAATGATCCCCTTTATTGTGACTAGTCGGGATACACAAATCCAAACTGCTGGATTGCCATCGGGTGGAACTTTAAAGGTGCTTTGTCGGGTAAATGAACGTTGCGCGGAATCAATAACGATGTCAGTCGAAAGTGAGACTGCATTCTCCACTACCTTCATTCGTTTACCAGGGAGTCGTTTCTGGTGGGAGCTGGCGACGGAATTTGCTACTGCAATCCAGCTGCGATGGCATAGCTTTAATATCAGTGTTTCTATGTGTCGTTTGGGTGATTTTGCGAAGCGGGGATGATCATCTCTTGCATGCAAAGTGGCCGCTGAAGGTATACCCGCGCTGCTGGATGCAATGCCACCGAGAATATTTGAATAGAGCAAATGTGTCTGGACTGTGTCAGCTTTTATCCTCTGCAATGTACGACGCAATTTGTATAGGAATTTAATAGAGGTCAGGCCAACCGAATCCATCACGATCACATTTGCGCCGCTCGCTTCAAATTCGCCTCTCAAGGTAGACCTTTCAGTTAGAGAGATCACTGTGAGTTGATGGTTTGCGTAGTCGAACCCGCAGGCAAACATCAGCACAGTCTGCTGTGCACCGCCAATGTCTAAGTCATCAATAATTTGAACTATATGCATGTGTAGATGAGTTTGAATCTATCGGTGGCACGGGGCATAGCGGCTGTGTCCCATTTTCTGATTAGCTGGTCCTGGAGATTCCGTAGCCAGCAGTAATAATAGTATGAACGATGTGCTGCCCGTTGTCTTGGTAAGCACTATGTTTTACCAAAGGTGGCACTTCATTTTACGTTATTGAATAATGATGCAAGGGCATCTGGTGAGTCACTGATTCCTGACTATGAAAGTAATTACATTGAGTAACCTGATCTGGGATTATGTCCGACAATCATTGCGCGATTGCCTGTATGCTCTGGCGGTAATTTCAGGGTTCGCTTCGAAATGATCACTACTATGGGACTTCAGTGACTAAACCAGATTCATCATTTGCGGTATCAAGTGATATTGAATCCAGCCGTAGCGACAGCGCAGATGCGTTGGGCGGTAAAACGGCTCGTGCCAGCCTGCTTTCCGTTTCAAGTAAGCTGGTAGCCAAGTTGCTGGGGTTCACTGCCACCCTGGTATTAGCACGCATGTTAAGCCCGGAAGATTTCGGCCTGGTTGCAGTGGCGCTAATGGCTTTTGGTTTGCTCGAGGTACTGCGAAATATGGGGACCGGTGAGGCCCTGATTTATCAGCAGCGCTATCGCGACGTCGAGGCCACCAGTGCGTTTTGGATTGCCTTGGTTACTGGCATCACTATGTCTCTTACGTTTGTGTTTGGCGCACCGGTAATAGCCAGTTTGTTTAACAATCTGGAAGCCGCAAGTCTTATAAAATTTATGGGCTGGCTATTCATTGTAGAGGCGCTCGGCGCGATTCCGGCAGCACTGGCCAAGCGTGATCTTGATTTTGGAACACTCGCTTATGCTGAAGTAGGGCGCGCCCTTAGTAAGGCTTTGCTCAGTATTGCACTTGCACTGTCGGGGTTTGGTGTGTGGAGCATTATCTACGGGCAACTACTGGGGTCAATAGTCGGTGTTGCAATCTACTGGAAAAGAATAGACTGGCGTCCTTCGTTTGCGTTTGACTGGCAGGCATCAAAAGGCATGCTGTCGTATGGACTCGTATTGGTGGGTGTAGGTGTGATGGCTTTTGTTGTTAACCGCATCGATCAGTTGATTATTGCTCGTCGGCTGGATATGCAGCAATTGGGTTATTTTGTTATGGCCTATACATTTGCCAATATGCTTATAACAGACCTTGCGTACAACGCTGGGCAGGCATCTTGTTCAACCTTTGCCAAGGTCCAGAGCAACTCGGAAGAGCTAAAAAAATTCTATCTGGCCACCGTATTCTGGCATTCGCTTTTCGGTTTCGCTTTTGCGGTGGGCTTGGCGATCACCGCTCCACTGGTGGTCGGTGTATTGTTAGCTGAAAAGTGGCAGCCTATTGTGCCGGTATTGCAGGCATTGAGTATTCATGCATTGATATCTACTTTGTCTATAGCACCTGCTGACCTAATCACCGCGACTGGTCGGGCCAAATATGTGATTTATGTAAATTTGGGCTGGATAATAGTAAGTGTACCAACGCTGTTGATTCTTGCTGAGCGGGGTATTGTGGCCGTTGCATGGGGTGTCACTTTTCTTGAATTTATATCTCTGTTTGTTATGTGGGCGCTGGCAAAGCGATTGTCAGATCATCGTAACAATGAGTTGCTGAGCACCCTGAAAACTCCCCTGATTGCCAGTTTATCTATGGCGTTATGTCTTTTTGGATTGCACCACTGGCATGGAATGGCGAGTATGCCAATACCGCTCTTGCTTGCAAGCACGATCATTGTTGGTGCAGTTGTTTATTTAGGTGCTGTATTCGTACTGCGTCCAGATACTTATGCTTTGGTGATCGGTGCGTTTAAAAAATCGGCAAGGGTTTGAAGTGATGTCACGTAATATAAAAGTAGCCATGTTTGCGCAAAACTATCTGCCTCATCTGGGCGGGGCTGAACGGCAAATAGCAGCGCTCGCGCCGGTACTCGCGCAGCGTGGAGTTGAAGTTAGTATTGTGACCAGGCAATGTGCCGGTGGAACCCGCGCCTTTGAGCTTATGAACGGGGTGCCGGTCTACCGCAGTCCAGCGCCGAATTCCCGTGCACTTGCATCACTGCTGTTCACAGCTCATGCACTTTATCGGGTGCGCCAGATAAAACCGGATGTTATTCATGCGCATGAACTTTTATCGCCTACCAGCGCTGCATTGCTTGCAAAGCGTTTGTACGGTTGGCCGGTGGTTGCAAAAATTTTAAGAGGTGGTTATCTAGGTGACATCTTCAAGGTATTGCGCGGTAAAGGCGGAAAGTGGCGGATGTCTTATATTGCCTCCCGGCTTGATTACTTCCTTGCCATCAGTACTGAAATAGCCGAAGAGGTGGGCGATCAGAAGGTGCCTGCGGAGCGGATCAAATCAATCCCTAATGGTGTTGATACTCATCACTTTTCCCCTGTTTCTGCTGCCGTGAAGCAGCAGATCCGAGGCGACCTGGGCATACCGGATGTGCCAATCTGTTTGTATGCAGGCAGACTATCAGAGGAAAAAAATCTCACGTTGTTACTCTCGGTGTGGGCAACGTTGCGTGAGCAGATTCCGGACGCTGTGCTTATTCTGGCGGGCGACGGGGATCAACGTACGCATCTGGAGCAGCTGGCGGGGAAAGGAGTTCAATTTCTTGGAATAAAAAGCGATCTCCGCGATTACTATCGCGCTGCAGATGTTTTCGTTTTGCCATCGCAAACGGAAGGCATGTCAAATTCACTTCTTGAGGCCATGTCTACTGGCAATGCATGCGTGGTGACAGAAGTGGGTGCCGCCAGTGAATTAATCAGCCATGGGCAAAACGGGCTTATGTGCACGCCGGGCGATGGCCCGGAATTGCTGCGTAACCTGCTTGACGCGTTCATGACACCAGGAACATTGGGAGAGCAGGCTCGCAAGTTAATGCAATCGAACTATTCGCTTGAACATGTTGCAGACTTACTTCAAGAGCTATATAGCGATATCGTTTCCCACAAACATACCTGATTTTTTATCCCGCCATGCGCACGCCTGTTATTTCCGTTTGATAGACGCCAGTGCGCGGGGAAACCCATCGAGCTTTAGTCGAAACTCATGCCAGCTGTCTTTATGGCTAAGATAGACGCGACGAATTTCGAAGGGCGTTGCCGTGGTTTCAGCCAATGACTGTGGGCCCGGAGCCAGAGTGAATGCCGCGGTGTACCCACACTTATTCAGTGCTTCAACCGTATCGCTGTTATAGTCGCGGGACGTGCCGTTTGGATAGGCGAACAAAGTAGCTTCTGCATTGGTCTCTTTTTCAACCACACGCTTTGACTCACTTAATTCAAACTTTACTTGTCGGGAGCTGACCTGCGACAAAATAGGGTGGGTTACCGTGTGTGGATGAAATTCGATGCGAGAGCCATGTAAGCTGCGAACTTGTTTCCAGTCCATAAAATAAGGTGTTTCGTTGGCATCCGGTGTGCCCAGGATATTGCTCAACGACTTAAGCACTTCGCTGCGATCGGATTCACTCAATCTTTTCATTTGAGCGGTTAATAGCTCGCAAGTGTGATCACGCTGGAGTGCGGTTGAAAAGTCTTGTAATCCAACTAAAGGAAGCTCCGCCTGTTGTTTTTCAGTGTGTCTCACGATGTTGGCGGTGATATCCCACCAGAGCGGCTCAGATGGTTGATCCATCCGGCTCGATGCCAGAAAAATTACAGCGGGTATGTCATGTTTTATCAGTAGAGGTGCGGCAACAGTGTAATTGTCGAGGTAGCCATCGTCGAAGGTTACGAGGCATGCCCTGGGTGGTAGTTTTTGCTGGCCGCGTACAAACGCTACAACATCGCTGCCTTCGATTACGTTATGATGCCGCTTGATATGAACTAATTGCCGTTCGAACATTTCAGCTGATGCGCTAACCAGCGATCGCAAGCCGCTAAACTCTGTAGAGAAAACATCGTCCACTACACGATGGTGGTTAATTACCGTGAGATCGGTGCTGCCCCATTTACGCAGAATATGACCAGCGCCGCTAAGGTGAAGGCTGCTGGCCATTATTTTTTTTATTGGCAGTCTCATCGCGGTAGTGCCTGGCAAAATACATCAATAAGCTTGTCGGTCATTTGCTCAATACTGAATAATCGTTTGACCTTTAGTTTTGCCTGTTCAGAGATTAACTCTCCGCGTTTTCGGTCGTCGCACAGTAATCTGAATTTCAAAGCAAGCGCAGTGTGATCTCTAGGTGCGACCAATAGTGCGGAAACATTGTCTTCGAACAAAGTTGGAATTCCCCCGACAGCGGTAGCGACAATAGGTATTTCGTGCATGGCAGCTTCAAGAAGCGTAAATGGCATTGCTTCCGTCATTGAAGCGAGGCACGCAACGTCCAGGTGCGAGTAAATTGAATCCAGATCATTGCGATACCCAAGGAACTTTACACGATCTGATATGTCCAACTCGGCTGCCTGAGTTTCCAGTGAGCTCCGGAGGCTTCCATCACCAATTAATGCCAGTTTAATTTCAGGCTTGTCTGATAGCTCAGCTATTGCCTGCAATAAATAATTGTGACCTTTTACGTCGACCAGTCGGGCGACACAACCAATAACAAAATCGTCATCGCTGAATGGCCATTGCGCTGGCTTGTTAGAATAATGAGTACGATCCTGAATGCCATTGTGAACCAGTGATGAGTTGTTCCCAATGCGAGTCTGTTGCAGCTGTGTCTGTAGTTTTTCAGTCACAGTCACGTACTGGGTGTTTGATCTGAATACGCTAAGGCATAGCCAATGGTAGAAAAGACCTTTCACTCCGGGCATTTCTGCGACAACGTCACTATGAATTGTTGCAATTCTCCCACAGTTAGGAGATGCCCTGGCTGCCACCTGTGACCACACTATTGAATGTGTGTTATGCGCATTCACCAGCTGGTAGCCATGGTGCTTGATAATTTTGTAGAGCGCTAAGGCCATCAAAGGGTTGCCGCGGCGGATATCGACAGGATGACAATCTAGTTCAAGCTCGCGCGCTCGAACGTGCAGTGGGCTGTCTTTAAGTAAAAACAAACCGCAGGTGACACCACGCAGTTGAAGTGCTTGTGCCTCGATTAATGTTCGTGTTTCTGCACCACCAAAATATAATGCGGTATTTACAATTAATACTTTTATTTTCCCATTATAGAAATCACTTGGTGGTATATTTTTAAGTTGAATCACTTAACGGCACTTTAGTTTTTTATAGGAAAGGAAAATAACACATCAACCGCAGTAATTCGGTGATCAACGGTGAAAGATGGTTCGCACCAGCGCCAGCGGCTGTGTATTTTTAGTACTCAATAACTATTTTTTAACTTTGCAGGAGAGATGGGGTTAGGAAGGTGCTTATAAGAAGGAACTCGGCAAGTTGATCTCGGCATCGGTGTTGTCTCATCATGGCGAACGGTAGATGTAATAAAATTTGTCACATCTTGTAGTGCTTATAGATTTAGTTGTACAAATTTAGTTTAATGAAGAGATCGAACTGAAGGGAAATAGACTTCTGCCGGGGTAGAATGTAGAAGCAACCCTGCGTAGTAAATGCATAGACAATATTACAGATCGATGTAATCGAAGTAATGGCGCAGCCAAAATTATAAAATTGCAATTCTCGGGACACGGAGTGTCCAACGATTATTTGCAGGATGCTATTGATGATCACACCTATGAATAAGCCGAACGATAAATCGGATGTTAAATCAGACGATAAGACGGACGAAGTGAGCTGGTCCTCCAGACTCAAAGGTCGACGCAGACAACAGCTCAATCAGAAGAAGAAAGTACGTACTAATTTGTCCTCTCAGGACGTACGTAATCAGATCGATATGGAATTGTATCGAGCAAAGCGACACCAACGTCCGTTGTCGGTTGCTGCGCTGTCGGTGAATGGTCGTTCCAAAGATCTGGAAGCTGTATCCCTGCAGCTTGCTAATAAGTGCCGAGCGTTGGATTTCGTCGTGCTTCCCCCGGCTGGAAGTTTGCAGCCTTTGCTGGTTTTTTATCCCGAGACGTCGATCGATGATCTGGTCGGATTAAAGCAGAGGGTTTTCGTTGAGCTGAAAGCGATGGGGATATACGTCGCGTTTGCAACTTTTCCTGAAGATGGGGTTTGGTTCCATGTGTTGGCGGAGACTGCAATTGCCAGGCTCGAGCCGGTTGGTGTCAGCTCCACTTCATACTGATATTGCTGATAGCAATCAGTGAATAATACTTTATAAAAATACAATGAAAACAATGCTAAAAATACTTCCCTATGAAGAAATGTCAGAAACCTGGGATACGCTGTCAGTAGATAGTGGCTTTAGCCCGGGGACTATTGGTTTTTCCAGTCCGACTCGGCTTGGTAGTGTTGATTTGAGTACATTCCCGAGATTGCGGGGTGCGGCGACTAAGCGTGCATTAGATTTAATTTTTGTCGGTGTGAGCAGCCCGATTTGGCTGCCTGCTCTGCTTGTATTTGGCTTGCTGCTAAAGTTGTCTGACCCGAAAAGCCCGACGTTGTTCTGCCAGCCGCGTACAGGCCGTTACGGGCAACGTTTTCCAATGTTGAAGTTCCGAACAATGGTTGCAAATGCAGAGGAGGTGAAAGAGGCCTATCGAGATCAGAGCACCGTGCCCTGGCCGGATTTTAAGATGGAAAATGATCCCAGAATTACCTCCATTGGAAAGATATATCGTAAATACAGAATTGATGAAATACCACAGCTTCTGAACGTGCTGAGCGGAAGTATGACCTTGGTGGGTCCGCGGCCAACCTCCTTTGATAAAAATACTTATAAGCTATGGCACACAGAGCGTCTTGATGCTACCCCCGGAATCACCGGCAGTTGGCAGGTGAGTGGTCAGCAAAAAACGACTTTTGATGAGCGAGCGCGCTCTGATATTGAATACATTCGCAGTACCGGAACCATCAATGATTTAACGCTACTGGGTAAAACGTTTTCTGCTCTGCGTAACGGAATGTAGATGGCTGCCCTCGTAGCTCAGCAACAAGGTGCAAAGGTTTTTGCAATTGCTGTGGCTCTTACACTTGCGGCCCTGTCTTTGTATAACGCCCGGATCGCCCTATTGTGTGCGGCTATTTTAATAGTTCTGGGTGCGCTCTCTATTATTTTTCGCAATGCTCAAACCTTTCCGGTCAAAGCAATAGCACTTGTGTCAGTTGTGGCCGTCAATCATCTGAATCTGTCAAACAATTTAATTCTCTATGGTGGTTTACCGTCCATAAATAAGACTTTAATACCTTTACTTGCTTGTTATGTTTTGTATGTCTGGTATACCCGGAGAAAAATAGGCCGTGGTGTGTATGCGGCAATTACCGTCGCCGCTATGTTCTATGTGGTTATCTCTGCATCGGTTTTCGATGCGAAATTTCCTGAGGTGGTGTTGGAAGGAATTCGCTTAGTTCAAAAAGATTTGCTAATGATGATCGTGCTGGTGGCGTTAATTGAAACACGCGACGATCTGGAGTTGGCTGCGGCGACACTTGTAGGGTCTGCAACATTGTTGTCGGTTGTTGGTATTTATAGTTATTTTATCGGTGCTCCCGGTGAGGATTTGTTTGGTTTTAGTCGTTGGAAGTACCACCTGGATGGAAACGGCATCAGTGACATACGTATATCTGGCCCTATCGGTGATCCGAATTTTTTCGCACAAATTTTGTTGATAGCGTTGCCATTAGGCATCTATTTCATTGGCAGCTCCAACCGGTTTTTTCAGCGTGGCGCAGCATTAATTAGCTGTATATTAATAGCTGTTTGTATTCTTATGACCCAGTCACGGGGTGGGGTGCTGGTGCTAGCAGCGCTTGTTTTATTGAGCCTTTCAGGGGCTGTAAAATTTCAGATTGCCCGTGCCTATGTGGCAGCGATAGTCGTCATAGCATTTTTCGCTGTTGTGGTGCTGGCGCCCGATAGTTATCTTGAGCGAATTCGTGATGGTGTAGATTCCACGGTTTCGGCTTTCTCTGGTGGTCATATAGAAGACGAAGCGGTGCGCGGTAGAGTCCATGAGATGATAGTGGCTGCACAGATGGTTAAGGAGAATCCGCTCTTCGGCATTGGATACAATTCCTATAGCAGCCAGGATCAGACCTACTCTCTTAACCAGAGCCTGAGCGTCAGAGGTGAGGATCGGGAGGCGCATAATCTTTTGCTGGAATTAGCAGCTGAGATTGGCCTAGTGGGTTTGCTGGTCTTCCTGGTATTTGTCACGCTATTCACAGTGAAGTGCTTTAAGGTGGCGCAATATGCACACGCCGTTGGGGATCGGCGAACCTATGGATTGGCAATTGCCATTTTGCAGGGGTTTATTGCGTATATGTTGGCAGGTATTTTTTTACACGATGCCTTTCAACGATATATGTGGTTGTATTTTGCGTTGGTTATCGCAGCAGCTCAGATAGAACATATTTCAACTAGAAGGGCATCGCCACGTTTGCTGAGTTGAGCAACTGTCAAGGAGCGACTAAATGAATCACAGTACCTACCATACGAATTTTAATCGGCAACAACTTATGACACTACAAGCAGCAGAAAATGCTCCAACATACTCCACATCAGATAGCACTGTTGTAGTGTGGAGTAAGTTGGTAAAGAAATGGTGGTACGTGGTGCTTATAGCTGTTGTTGCTTCAGTGTTGCTGGCACAAATTCCTTATAAACCGCGTTTTGAATCAAAAGCCTCGCTGTTGTTTACCTCAGGGGAGGAGTACGTTTATCGTGAAGATATTGGTGATCGTGCTGTGGTCGAGGGCACGCGCTCTGAACTCAGAAGCGCTATCCATTCAGAGAGTGTAATACTCACTAGCCAAGACGTATTGCTTGAGACATTACAGCGCGTTGGTGTTGAAAACTATAGGGGAGAAACACAAGAGAGTGATGGTCAATCCTTTTGGGGTGCTGTTCGGCTGTTCGCAGCTTCTGTAAAAAAGATGATTCTGCCCTCTGATTCAGAATCTGACGAATTTAAGTTGCAAGAGACAATTGAAAAATTTGAAAGTAATCTAAATGTGCGCTTCATCGACAACAGCGCAGTGTTAGAGGTAGGGCATATCCACCACAATCCGGAGTTCGCCAGCCTGGTATTGACGCAGTTGCTTGAAGTGTTTCTAGAGCGTAGACGTGAAATATACAGTAGCTCGGCATTGCAGCCGTTGAAAGTGAAGCTTGCTGAGGTAGAGGAGGAATTAGCGTTAGCTGAATCTGACTTCAACGAATTTAATCGGGTCAATCAGGTGTATTCGATTGATGATGAAAGGTCGGCTCTATTGAGCCAGAAGCTGGAGGCCGAAAGTGAACTCGATCTGACCACTTTAGAGCATAGTTCACTGGTTGCCAAGTTCGAGTCGTTAGGTCAGCAGTTGCTTGAAATTCCTGAAACCAGTTCTGTGTATAGTGAAGTTCAATCAAACCCGATTCACGCGTCAGCTCGTCAAAGGCTGGTTGAATTGCTGCAAAAACAGAGCCTGCTGCTGAAGCGATACTTGCCCAAACACAGTAAAATTGTGGATGTCCGTGCTGAAATTAAATTGTTGAGTGAAACGCTGGATACTGAGAATGAGTATACGACGCAAACCATTCGCAAGGGACGAAACGCCCAGTATGACCGGGTACTCGCGAGCTACTGGGATACGCAGGGGGAGTTGTTACAACTAGAGTCGAAAAAACAGTCTTTGGGTCGGCAGATAGAACTAAAAGGTTCAAGGCTCCGGAAACTGGAATCACTGATAGGCGCTCAGAGAGAGAAAAAACAGCGTTATGAGCTTTTAGACCGAACTTATAAGACGTATTTACAAGAGGTTGAAAAATCGGAATTGATAGAGTCGCTGGCGGCTAAACGTGGCGGTAGCGCGAAACTGGTTCAAGCGCCGTCAATGTCATTTAAGCCGATGGGAATGAGCGGGTTTGATCGCTCCTTGTTTGCGGGATTTTTAGGACTGATAGGTGCGATTGCAGCATTGGTATTTATAGAAATAGCGCGTCGCCCGATATTAGGTACGCCGATACGTTCCCCATTGGCTATAAGAAATGCCGGGACAGAAGCCAATGGAAGTCTGGTAGTCAGTGGCAATGGTCGTGAAGATATAGCTAGAGATAGAATGTATGATCCAAGGGTACGGCCAGCGGTCCGACTAGGACATAATAGAGCGGTGGAAATGTTTCGCAGCTACCATAAGCGAGCCTGATACCAATCCCCGGTAGAGGTCTCATGTGGTGAATAAAGCGTCCCGCGTATCACTGAAATATGAACTCTGCAGGCCAGTGTAAATATAGCCGCTCTAATGCTAACCATGAGTGATATTCAATGGGCTTTTTAAAAGATGCCTTTTTTTCCATCAGTTCGGAGCCAGCCGTCGCAAGGTTGTGGTCGCGTTCTATGACAAATAGTGTTGCCGTCTTCACATTGCACCGGTTGGAGAGTAACGGTGGTGGCAGTAACACGGTGGGGCTTGATACGCTGGATCAGATATTAACTAAGCTGGCGCAGCATCGAATTGTGGTTGATAGTTTGTATCGAACCATTACGGATATAAACTCGCATCCGGACAATATCCGACCACGCGTCGTATTTACTGTTGATGATGGCTATACCTGTTTTGCTGATGCAGCGGATGTATTTGAGTCGCACGGGTTTAGTGCCACTTTATTTGCCACTACAGATTTTGTGTCTGCTGATGATTGGATGTGGTGGGATAAAATTGAATACATATTGAAAAATAGAACGAAAGATAAAGTCTGTATTGAACATGGCGAAAACGCTCGGCTTATATCATTCGGTGCGGACGAGTCACTAAACAATACCGCTCGTCAGTTTCTGGAAGAGTATCTAAAAACGGTTTCTTCCCGTGAAAGACAATCTGTAATAGAGCAGTGTGCTGAGCAAGCCGGTGTGGTACTGCCTGATAGCGCGCCACCGGAATACCGGGCATTGAATTGGTCTCAATTAAAAGGGTTGCATGAACGTGGATTTGAAATCGCACCTCACACGGTAAGTCACCCAATCCTGTTAAATGAAGATTCACAGAACTCAGAAAGGCAAATAGTTGAATCCTATCGTGTCATGCAGAAACATTTTACCCCAACGCCAGTCTTTGCCTATCCTAATGGAACAGAGATCGATTTTGGTACACGCGAAATGAATACAGTAAGGGATCTGGGATTGGCTGCTGCAGTATCTACAAGCCCTGGATATATCAGCAGTGCTATGCTCACAACCGGTAGTGATTCCCTGTTTTCTCTGCCAAGATTCTATTGTCCGAACAACGTTCAGCGCGCTGTTGCTATCGCTACCGGCTTGCGCAAGTACATAGGTATGGCAGCGTGATGAAGCTGTGTTTGTTTAAAGTCAATGCGCTTGTCACGTAGAGCCATATGAATACTTTTACTGTCCCTACGGGTAGGCATGTGGTGCAGTTCAGGTTTGCTGCTGATTCGTCCGTGGTACTCGATCAACAGTTGGCGATGGACCAGGGAATGACCCTGCCGCTAATGCAGACGGTTGCCTGGACAGAAGCGATGAACGAGCGGTGCTGGTATATTTCTGTTCGTGATGCGCACGGGCAGTTGTTGCTGACGCTAAGCTTTCTGGTTGAAAAAAGTCGAATTTTACCGGGGCATTTTAATTTGAGAAGCCGACGCTGTCCTGCTACTTCAGCGCCTGATGCCATGGAGTCTATGCTGCTTGCGTTTCATCAACTACCACGCTCCGTTCGCAATAAGGTGCTCAAGGTGAATGTTGAGGTGTTTGGTGAGCAATCTGAGCGTGATCGATTGTCACAGGTATTGGAAGGTCTGGACTTCACGCGCAAATCAAACCCGTCGGCCTACAATGAAACGGCGATCGTTGATTTAAAGCCCGATGTTAGTGACATCATGATGTCTTTTCATAAGACTGGTCGAAGTAATATTCGCCAGGCAGATAAGCATCCTGTCGAAATTCGCCCTATTGCGAATACCGATTACATAGAGCGGATGGATAGTCTGCTGAACGAGGTGATTAACCGTACGTCTGGTGTTGTGGACCACTACGATTGGCCGCGCGTCATTGATTTTGTCAACAGCAATCCGAACAGGTCTATTTTGTTGGGGCTTTTTGCAGAGGGGATTGATGGACCGGATGCTTTGTTAGCTTACGTCTGGGGGCGTAACCACGGTGACTGTGTGGAGTATTTTGTCTCCGCTGCAACACGCGACAGTTCTGTGAAGTTGCCTATGGCCTATCCATTGGTTTGGGCGATGCTGAAGTGGGGAAAGGAGTGTGGCTGCAGTTGGGGAGATCTGGGGGGAATTACTCGTGCCAGTGGTATTGCAGGAGAGACTGATCGGTTAGCAGGTATTTCAGGCTTTAAACGGTACTTTAGCAAAGACATCAAGGTTGTTTGCAATGAGCTTGAGTGGCAACCAAACCCCGTGCGACTACAGAGCGCCGATGTGCTTCGAAATGTAGTTACTAATATACGAACAGTACCTGAATATTTTCAGAAGATTAAACGGTGATACAAATCAAAATAGCAATTGCGAGTTTTATTATAGTGGTGTTGGTGGCATGCGATAGTACTCATGGGGCATCGTCGCAAATTTCGATCGCGTCAGAATCCAGTGTACTGCTCGGACACATTGAAACCGATTCATCTATTGCCTATGACGGACCTGACTCCCTGCGTATGTCCTATCACGGCGGTGGAGTAAACGGATACGCCAGACTTCAGAATGGCGTTGATATTCGTGTCGGTGAAAGCATCAGCTACTCGGCAGCAGTGTTTCTACCGAATGGGTTTAAATCATTGCAACAACAGCAGGTCGCTATAATGCGGTGGGACAACTGGAAACTGGGACCTGCCATAGCAGATCAAGGCGGTATTGTCGTAAATGCAGATGGTTATCTGGTGATGGTAGTTGAATCAATGTCTGATGGTGATCTCTATGCTGAACTGACTGAACCACTGGCTGTACCTGAAAATCAATGGGTGTTGATTGAAGGTAGGCAAGTGATCAGTCCACGTAACGGAGAGGCGTTAAATCAGGTGTGGATTAATGGTGAGAAAAAGGCCGAATCAACGCTCGCTAATATCATCACTGATCGTTCCGTCACCAAAATGCGTTTCGGGATTGTAGCAATTGGTGCCGGGAAACAGTTGAATGATATTTCTTTGAATCTTGACCTTATTGAGTGTGAGTGCGGAGATTAGCGCGAAGATCAATTCTTTGAGCATAAATAGTAAAGCCAGCTATCTGTTGCTGAGTTAAGTTCACTTTCCTGTGTGTATTCCAGGCCACTGATTAAAGAGTAGACGCTTACGTTCCCAAAAAGATTGCTATCGGTCAGTTGTTTTATTTGCTCTTTGGGTTTGATGTAGTACGTCTGTAGTTCAAAATCATGTGCACCATCATTAAAAACCGCATAGGGCGATTGCAGCAGATTATCAATGTCTACACCGCGATTGTGGATGAACTTCAATTTGCACCAATGGATGAGGTTTCTGGCTAGTGTTTTGGGGCGGGTAGAGAGATTATTCCTGAGTTTAAATATATCTTTAAGGCTCAAAAGGTTGTGCGATGAGAAGTAGAATATGCAGCCGGGTTTGCCGACTCTGTGCATTTCCTGAAATGCTTTTAATCTGTCCTCGTGTGAGATGTAATCGATACCATTGAAACTGAACAATATAAAATCGAAAGTATCATTCTCGAAAATATCAAGGGCTCTAACGTCGCATACTTCAAAAGATAGCTCTGGATTGTCTGCGTACCGATCTTTGCACACCTGAACCATATTCTCTGAATAGTCTATTGCGGTGTATTTTTGCGCTACTTTGCCAAAATGTTCAGTAGTGCGCCCCCCACCTACACCAATATCAAGCATGGCCATATTGGGTAGTCTTTCATTCAAGAGGTCGAATATGGTTTGTTCTGGCGCTTGTAGCGTGGTGTCCTCCAGATAGGAATCAACAACATCAGCACGACTGTAAGTATCTATACTTGACATAGGTAACTCCATACGATTAGTGGAACTGGATTTGTCCAGTGTAGAGAATGTGGAGGGGCTGGGCAGCAGTAGCAGAGAATTGATCTACTCTTAAATAAGTTATCAATTTCTATTGACCGAGTTTACCCGAGTTGTAAGTCTTGCGGACTGCGATTATTAAAATTCTACAAAGCTGTGTCCGTTTAGTTGCTGTGCCAGGCAGGCAATCACGGGTAGACACTATTCTGCGCCAGGTACCTGTTTTTTTGCCTGAATAACGGCACCATCGCAGGTAAAGTCATCGTCGGTGATATTTCGCCAATAGGCAGATAGCTTAGACCTCGGAATTCCATCTTCCCGATAGCTTTTTAATAGACAGGTGATCTTGAATTTATTCTTTTTCAGGAAATCTACATGCACTGAAGGAGGTTGGCGGTTTATTAAATAGGGGCGCCTGCCTTTTATGATTGTCCATAAAAACTCTGGATAGGCTCTATGTCCGTTCCACGTATCTGCAAAATACTGCGCACCGAAATCTATTTGATGAGTCATCATTCCATTGGGTTTTAGCCATAGGTACAAGGCTCGATATGCGCCTTCTAACTCTGCAATTTCCTGGAGTACAGAATGCGATAATATTACGTCAACAGTTTCTTCTTCTATCGTGTTGTCTGCTGACCACGGCACCATATACTTTATAGTCACCCCTTCGTTCTGATATTCCGGGTTTTTAATGGCGTTACGAATCGCTGAAATACGTTTTTCAGACAGGGTTTCTTCGAGTAGTTCATCGGTGAGAATGTGGCTTGGGAATAGAGTGTCGTCGTAGTACTTATCGATGTCCGGCCAGCCTTTTGTAGGGCGTTTGGCGCGAGACTTAATTAATTCAATAAGCTCATCAAATATTACCAGGTTGGTCTCAATATTAGAGTGTTTAACCACATCCATGGCATAGTAGTTATTCGCACCACACAACATAGCGGCGAGTCCAGTGCCTATAGAATCCCCCGGGCCGAGCTCTGCTATCGTGTTGGGAATAGTGTGCGTACCGTTTTCCCACAATAGCGTCAGATGTTTCAGCCATATTCCATAACACCAGTAAGCTGAGTTTGTACCCCCGGTGCCTGTCGATGGCAATATGGATTGCATGCCTGGAATAAATGTAAGGAGGCCTTTGACAACAGGTTTTATTTTCATTGAATTATCGTGTGTCAGGCTGGCGATCTGATGATGGTCAACGCCGAGGATTAATTGAGTGCCGCGGCAGCTAAATAGGAATCGCAAATGGTGGCTGAATAACGCTACAGATGCAATAATTGCGATCAATACAACGCATTGTTTAACAGTAAGTCACGACCCAGGTGGGATTGAAGCTGACGAATAGTTTTGGCAGTTTTACATCTGGTGTATCTCAAGTGAATGGGCTGTAGAGCGTGCGTATACTTGCGAGCGATACAGGTAAGGGCTGTAGATTGAGTGTTTCTCACTTTAATCGCGACACCCTATTACTTCAAAAGTGCTAAGGCCAGGGGCCTCTGTCTCGTTTTTCGCTGCTTAACCTTAATATTGCAATAGTAGATTATGAATAAAGCTCGGTTAGTTATTGTTGGTCTTGGCCTGGTCGGAAAGAGACATGCGGAAGCTATCAGTCACGTAGCGGATGCTGAGCTGGTTGGTGTTGTCGATACCAATGAGGCAGCTATTCAGTTTGCGAGCAGTTGCGGTGTAAGATGCATTGATAATTTGCCAGAAGCGTTTGAGACATTCCGGCCTGATGGAGTGATTCTTTCCACGCCTACTCCTTTGCACGTTGAGCAGGGGCATGTGTGTGTGGACCGTGGCTGCCCGGTATTGATTGAGAAGCCCCTGGCGACTTCGGCGACGGTGGCCACTGAATTGGTAGCAAGTGCCGAACAGAAATCAGTGCCGATATTGGTTGGACATCATCGACGGCATAATCCGCTAATACAAAAAGCACGGACATTGATAGAGGAGGGTGCGATCGGGGAGGTTCGATCGGTACACGGTCAATGTTGGTTCTACAAGCCTGATCATTATTTTGCTGAAGCCCCCTGGCGTACACAAATTGGAGCCGGACCGGTGTCGGTTAACCTGGTACACGATATTGATCTGATTCGTTATTTGTGCGGGGAGGTAGTCACTGTGTCGGCCCAGACTGCTGCTTCATCAAGGGGCTTTGAGAATGAGGAAGTGGCTGCCGCTGTTTTAGGATTTGAAAATAATGCGATAGGTACCGTGACGGTATCGGATGGCATTGTATCGCCCTGGAGCTGGGAGTTAACAGCCCGTGAATATCCCGTATACCCGACAACGCAGGAAAGCTGTTATCAGATAGGGGGCTCACATGGTTCGCTCTCAGTGCCTGACTTAACTTTGTGGAATCAGAATGGCAGGCAGGATTGGTGGGAGCCGATTAACGCAACCTTGGTGCATCGTGAAGCTTCAGATCCTTTGATTAATCAGATCGCCCACTTTGTCAGAGTGATACAAAAGCAAGAGGCGCCACTGGTGTCTGGTATGGAAGGCTTAAAAACAATGCGTGTGTTAGAGGCAATTGAGACGGCTGCCAAGTCGGGCCGAACTGTTAGTATTTAGTTCTTGATCTTTGATTTGTATTGAGAGATATTCGGGCGGATGTCTTTGCGTAATTATCCATCCCTGCGTGAGATACCGACGTTTGGCTCACACGAGACTTGCCACTCGCTCACGCGTCGGGTTTCCCAGGGGAACGATATAGCTCAGGGCCGCTTTGCCTATTGAAA
>CALGJU010000010.1 GCA_937928685.1 uncultured Granulosicoccaceae bacterium | reverse complement strand
GCGGCCACTTTGATGATCGCAGAAAAAGCCGCCGACATGATTAGCGGAAAATCACCACCATCACCAATATCGTAATACCGCAGGGCTAAGCGTCAAGATGCATTCACCGTGTACCTGCGATCAATAAGCATTGTATGTCTGCGGCTTTTTCTGCGATCATCAAAGTCGCTGCGTTGGTATTTGCCGATGGCATGGTCGGCATAATAGAGGCGTCAACGACGCGTAGGTTGTCGATACCATGAACGCGTAGTTGTGCATCCACGACTGCAACGGGGTCTGAAGCGGGGCCCATTCGCGCTGTGCCTATTAAGTGGTAGACCGTTGTGCCATTCTGACGTGCAAAATCCATAAATTCGTCGTCACTCTGCACCTCGTCTCCCGGTGCCGTTTCATTTTCAAAGTAGGGGGCTAATGCTCTAGTGCGCATTAAACGACGGCCAAGACGCATGCCGGCTAGCAATACTTGTTGATCATTTTCATCAGCTAAATAGTTCGGTTGTATTGTGGGTGCTTCAAAGGGGTTTGCAGAGCGCGCTTTGACAAAGCCGGTGCTCTCTGGTCGTTCCTGCCACACACCGCAGGTCATGCCAGGGGTCTTGTCCAGTAGTCCAACGACACCGGCGCGAAAGCTTGCGGGTGAAAATACGAATTGTAAATCGGGTGTAGTCATAGTCTCATTAGACTTCCAGAACACATGTGCAAGCGATGGGCTGACTGCTAACAGGCTTGGCTTTCGAATCAGCCAGCGAGCTATCTCAAGAAGCAGGGCCGGGCCTTGTGCCATGTTGTTGATCGTGCGGATGTCCTTTACGCTCGACACCATGCGTACGCCATAATGATCGCGTAAATGACTGCCGACACCGGGTAGATTATGCACCACGGGCACACCAAGGTCGTTCAGTAAGCTTGCGTTTCCAACGCCGGATATTTGTAGCAATTTTGCGGTATTGATTGTTCCGGCAGAAAGTATCACTTCGCGTCGGGCGATGACTTTGTGCCTCTGGCCGGTGGAACCACCTTTGCTGTAACTTGCGCCTATTGCGCGCTTACCTTCAAACAGAATCGCGGTCGCCTGGGCGTTGGTACGAATGTCTACGTTTAATCTTTTTTTAGTGTCTCGTAAAAAAGCACGAGCCGAAGAGTAGCGATAGCCGTTATAAATATAACGCTGGAAATACCCGGAGCCGTCTTGCTGTTCGCCGTTGTAGTCTGGATTTACGGGAATTCCAAGCTCCGGCGTGCCTTCCACAAACGCTGTGGTGACAGGGTGATGCCAATCAAGATCGGTGATTGGCAACTCGCCATCACGCCCGCGCAATTTTTCATCGGCTTCACCAATTCGACGTTCGCTACGACGGAAGTAGGGGAGTACTTCTTTATGCGACCAACCAGGATTACCACGCTCTGACCAATGATCAAAGTCGCTTTTCTGTCCGCGGTTATGATTCAATCCGTTGATTGAGCTTGAACCGCCCAACACACGGCCTTGCGGTAATGAAAACCTGCGTTCTGCAGTGCCCGCACTGGCTTCAGCTTCAAAGCCCCAGGTGAGCTTTTTCGAATAGACGTTTTTGATGTAGCCTGCTGGAATATGTATTAACGGATTAGTATCGCGAGGTCCTGCTTCCAGCAGACAAACGCTGGAGCCATCCTCGCTCAGGCGCTTGGTCAGTAGTGCGCCGGCTGTTCCCCCACCGATAATAACGTAGTCGAAGCTATCTGCAGGAGGAGGCATAATCGGTAGTCTTTTTTATGGAGTGCTTGGAGGTTTAGTACATTAGCATGCCCGATATTCAAAGCATCGCAAAATTTTCTAAGCGCCATCATTCCTGTAGTTGGCAGTAGTTATTCGGAGACACCTACCAAATTTGGAATTGCCACTCGCTCACGCGTCGGGGTTTCTGCAGATGTTTGTTCGTAGTTCCCAGTCAACAAACCCGCCAGCGTGAGCGAGGGATGTCTAGCTCGTCAAGCCGCTCGGTTGTACCCCCTGCGTAGATTTATATAGTGCGCTCTCGGGCGTACGTGAGTGACTTTACGCACTGGGTATCCCTCGCTAACGCTGGCGGGTTTGTCATGGGGCCTTAGTTGGCGGTAGTTATTCGGGGACATCTGCCGAACTTGGAATTCTTGCGCAGACTCTTTGCGGCACATACCCTCTACGAAATATGCTGAAGGAGTGCGAACTAATTGTCGCCAAACATATCACCTAAACCGCCAAGTACTGATCCTTCTCCTTTAGAGCGACCAATGCCTGCAGCCTGAATTACTCGATTAGCCAATCTTGAAAACGGTAAGCTTTGCAGATAGACGGTGCCGGTGCCTTTTAGCGTGGCGAGAAATAATCCTTCGCCGCCGAAGACCATAGACTTTAAATTTCCGGCGCGCTCGATGTCGTATTCAATCCCTTTGGTAAACGCTGCCAGGCAGCCGGTGTCTACACGCAGTGTTTCGCCTTTTAGTTCACGCTTAATAACGGTGCCGCCAACATGTACAAAGGCTTTACCGTCGCCCGACAAGTGTTGCAATATAAAGCCTTCACCGCCGAAGAACCCGGTGCCCAGTTTACGTTGAAAGGCTATATCTATAGAGGTGCCGAATGCCGCACATAGAAACGCGTCTTTCTGGCAGTACAATTCACCATCAATAGTGGCCATGTCGATGGGAATGATTTTTCCAGGGTAGGGGGCAGCGAATGCAACACGTTTTTTTCCCTGGCCTGCATTGGTAAAGTGCGTCATGAAGATCGATTCACCGGTAAGCACACGTTTGCCTACCTGCATCAATGAGTCGAGCACACCTTTTACCGGTTTTGATCCATCACCCATTTTAGTTTCAAAGCCGATGCCATCTTCCATATAGTTCATGGCGCCTGCTTCGGCGATAACGGTTTCTTTCGGGTCGAGCTCTACTTCGATGATCTGCATATCGTCGCCGAAAATCTCGAAGTCCACCTCATGGCATTTCATTGAATTTCTCCTTGTCTGTGTCTGCAAGCCAAACAACTGATGACTATAGGTAAGCTCTCCTGTCTAGTCGAGCAGTTTTTCGCGTTGATACAGTCTTGCAGCCAAGATTAAAAGAATAGCAGTGGCTGCGAGCGTTCCGGCGACTGAAAGTGCTATGTGTAGCCAGGGTATTGTATCTCCCAGCACAGCACTTTCAAGTAACTGATACTGGCTCAGCATAGGTAACGACATTGATCCCAGACTAGCGCGAATGTTCAGGTATTGCAGCAGGAAAAATGGTGCCATCGGAATCACCATCAATACACCAAGGTAGGTTTGGGCTTGTTTGGTGCTGCGAGTTATGGCTGAGACTGAAATTAACATTGCCGATATCAACAGAATTAACGGGCTGACCAGAAAAAACGCTCGTGCTACCGATGGCCCGTCGAATCGTACTTGGCCTCCCATAATTTCCAGAGGGAAGAGTTTGAACAAAATATAAATGCTCAGTGCAGTCAGTGTACTGGATAACAGTACAAAGCATACAGTGGCAAGGTACTTCCCCATGACCACCGACGTTCTGGACAAGGGCAGGCTCAGCAACGGCTCTAACGATTGGCGCTCACGTTCACCAGCGGTGGTGTCAATGGCGAGATAGAACCCACCCATCACCATAGACATAATAAACAGAAAGGGCAGTATTGATGCGAGTAACTGGCCGTTCGCGCCTTCGTTCGATACATCGTTTTCAATGATATTTAAGCTATCGAAAGTGGTCGGGTCTATGCCGCGATGCTGTAATCTCAGGCTGCCGAGTGTTTGTTCGTAAACGTTTAAAACAGCGTTTATGCGCCGGGTAGCTTTGGCAGAGTCTTTGTCTGCGTTGTTCACGTGTAGTGTCAGCGGGGCGGGAGATCCGTTGCGCAGTGCTTCGCCGTAGTCGTCAGTTATTTCCAGAACAACCAGTGATTCTCCGGAACGGACACTCTTTTCTACATCGTCTGGAGCGGCTTTGGTATCGATATTATTGCTGTATAAAAATTCCATCAGTGTGGGGGCTTTATCAGCGTTAACCACACGTAGTGTGGTGACGGCATCAAAGTCTATAGTCATCTGTTTGAAGCTTGCCACCAGTGAACCGCCAATCAAAAGCGGTAATAACACCGGGCCAAACAGCAGTGCATAGAACACGGTTTGCCTGTCGCGCAAGTTGTCAACAATTTCCTTGAACATGACGATGAACAGGTTCATTCATCAACTCCGTGACTCAAGGATTGCGCTGCCTGTACAAAGGCGTCTTCTAAATCGTTCTGGCCAGTGCGCTTTAAAATTTCATTTAAGTTATCTTCCATCACCACAGTGCCATCTGAAATGATGGCTATGTGGTCGCACAGGGCAGCCACCTCCTGCATGATATGGCTGGAGAACAAAATACAGTGGCCTTCAGCGGCAAGCTGACGAATAATTTCCCGCAGCCCGCGAGTAGCCATAACATCCAATCCGTTGGTGGGCTCGTCAAGCATCAGCGTTTGCGGACGATGAACTAACGCGCGCGCAAGGGCGACTTTTGTTTTTTGGCCTTGAGAAAAACCGGTAGCCCGTCTGTCTGCGAACTTGAGCATAGTTAACTGTTCTATCAATTCACCGGTACGTTGTTGGGACTGCTTTCTAGTCAAGCCACATAGTCGGGCGTAGTAGTGAACGTTCTCCCGAGCGGTCAGTCTCGGGTAAATGCCCGCATTGTGAGGCATGAACCCCAGGTGCTTGCGCACCTGCAAAACTTGTGTGGCCACGTCATGGCCGTCAATCATTGCATTGCCTGATTCGGGTTTGATTAACGTCGCAAGCATTCTCAAGGTGGTGGATTTACCCGCGCCATTGGGGCCCAGAAGGCCTGTGATACAACCGTCAAGGGCAGTAAAGCTTACCGATTTAACAGCTGCAATGTATTGCTCAGACTTCGGCGCACGGCGCGAGACACCTAAGCGTTTGAAACTTTTGTGAAGCTGATTGGCAACGATCATGGTAGTGGACCATTGGCATCAACGAAAAACGGTGGCGCTCGTAATCTCTCAAGGCAGGTAGTATCAAGCGCTTTTGCATCTGCTGATTCGACGAACTTAGCTAACAATACCGGCATGCATCCGAAAGGTGCCTGCATATGTCCCTGATGAGGATTGACAATGTGTCGTGCGTTTTTAAGGTGTTCAACAAGTGACTCGCCATAGTCCGGTGGAGTAATCGGATCCGCCTCTCCAGAGAGGATTAATGTCGGCGCACCAGACACAACAGGGTCTTTGAAATCGGCGTCCATTTCCCCTGGCGGCCAATGCTCGCAGCTTGCTAATAAGGATTTGACAGCACCTTTGCCCAGATAAGTATTAGCGTCTTCTGCGTTCCCGGAGGAGTCTACAAACGGTGCATCCTCTGTGCAGACAATTGCATGGTGCATACCCGTAGCAAGGCTATTGCCCAGAGACTTTGTTTGCAGCTTTGATTGTCTGGCAAGGGGCGCGAAGTTGTCGTTTTCAATGGCGTCGTGAAGCATCGATGGCAGAATGGCCGCAGTTTGCGCGCTGTAAGACATCAGTCGTATGGTGACCGCCAGATGGTCTCTGGTGAATTCCATCGTTGATAACTTGCCCGACGCTACATCTTCAAAACTTATCGTACGTGGTTGCGCTTCGAGAGACTCCAGCAACTCCATGGTAGGTTCGGACAGATCTCCAAATGCCTGCGCACAGCCTTGGTTGTCACGGCAGCGTTGAAATATGAGATCAAGAGCGCGTTGCGAGAGGCGAGCGATGTCTGGCCCCAATGCAATATCAGGTGGGACCACGGCATCAAGGGTTAGTGTTCTTATGGAATCAGGATAACGTCGCAGGTAGTGCAGAGCGGCACGCGTACCATACGAGATTCCGTACATATTCCACTGACTAACGCCGAGTTGTTGACGCACGTTTTCAAGGTCATGAACTGCCATGCTGGTGGTAAACCAACGAGGGTCATGCTCAAGTGACTCCCGGCATTCTCTTGCAAGCTTTGAAATTTCTTCTTCATCAACTTCGGCGTCAAGGCCCATCGAATCGGGGGCTTCCTCGCAAACCAGTTTTTCAGACTCACCGGTTCCTCGTTGATCAATCAGAATCACATCGTGATTTCGCATGATATGACGGAATGCGAACGACACTGACGGAAATGATTCAATCGCCGATTGTCCCGGTCCTCCCGCGATCATCGTGAAAGCGTCCTGACGCGAAGATTGTCGGCGGGCGGGAATGCGTGCGATGGACAGTTCTATCTGTGGTGTTTGATCAGTCCCTATGCCGAATTTTGCAGCATCCAGCGGGACTGACAGCGTGGCGCACTGAGCGACTAACGCAGAGGCGCCGGAACCGATGGTGCACTCAGTGAAGTCAAGATCGCCGGTCGGCGTCTTCTCCCCGGCACTGTAGGCCGTGCTCATTGCTAGCAGACACAGGGCAGCGAAGAGGCTTTTGCCGCTGTGCAGTATCTGTGTAACCAACATAGAGCGGCATTGTGATTTCAAGTGTTCCAACGCCTCAAGGGGTAGCTTCGTTATCATAGTGTGCAAAGGCTGAGCCAATGCATCACGGTCAATAAGGTCACTCTGAGCCTTTAAGATATACGAATTAAACTGGTAAAACTTTCCCCGGATTTAAAATACCCGTCGGGTCCAGTGCAGCCTTGATCGCGCGCATCGCAATCAAGTTGGATGTACTGGCATTACGATGGAATGCATCCAGTTTATCAAGGCCAATTCCGTGCTCGGCAGAGACAGCGCCCCCCATGTCTTTAACGCCTTGCTCTACGGCAATGCAGAGCGCTTCTTTTTCATTCTCGCTCCAGGGGGCTTCACGTCCCATCGATAAGTGAACGTTCCCGTCTCCTAAATGAGCAAGTGCATGCAGTGTGATTTCCCCCGGCATTTTCCGCAGGTGTTCCTGCAGGCCTTGCATGTAGGTATCGAGTTGCCGGAGCGGAATTGAAATATCAAACAAAGCGGGGTTTTTTAATAATTGGTAAGCCGCCTGACTGTCCTCTCTGATACGCCAGATCTCAGCACTCTCGCTTTTTGACTTTGCCATTACTGCATCAATGACATCGCCGTTTTCAAAAAACGGTTCAAACAGCTTTAACAGAGGCTCTTCTGCGAGTGAGCTCTCTACCACAAGATAAGCGGTGGCATCTTCGCAAAATGCCAGTACGTTGGACAGGCCGGTGGTTTTGGCTACGGTGGTGGCATAGTCGTTCCACATCAGCTCGCACAAAAGCAGCCCGCCGGTTTGTTGTACCGTGCGCATTACTCGCAGTGCGGAAGCAGCACCCGGTACCGCGAGCAGGGTGGTGCTGCTTTCCGGTTCGGCAGTCTCCAGCTTAATGACTGCACGAGTGACGACACCCAGCGTGCCTTCCGCTCCGCAGAGCAGTTGCTTTAAGTCATAGCCTTCATTCGCCTTCGGGACGCGGGTGAGATCTGAAATAACTGATCCATCTGCAAGCACGGCCTCAATGCCCAGTAGTCGTTGACGCATCATGCCATGCCGGAAAGCTTCCATGCCTCCAGCGTTGGTTGAAATCATGCCGCCAATGGTTGCAGAGCCCCGCGAGGCGGTATTGATGCCGAGTGACAGACCATGCTCCGCCGCGGCCTCCTGCAGCTGTTGCTGTGTCACAGCGGTCGATACCACGGCAACACGTTCCATTGGATCTATGTCGATGCCACCTTCCAATCTGTCTGTCAGCATAATGATCTGGCCCGGGGCGGAAGCTGCGGCTCCTGCCAGTCCGGTTCTCCCACCGTGGGTGACCACAGGGATACCGTGTTGGTTGCAGGTTTTTAATATAGCGCTGACTTCTTCAGTGTTTCTTGGTCGCGTCGCAACAGCGGCCTGGGTATTTCTTACGTCCCAGCCCGGGTCCAGGGCGGCAACCTGATTGGAGCGAAGTACCGCTTTGTCGTTAACAGCGCGAAGCAGTATGTCTACAAGTTCGTGTTCAGACGACATAGTTATTGGCTAGCTTTCTATTAGTGATTGTTTACCGATCGGCTCGGCGCGGGCGCTCAGACATAAGTCTGCATGAGTTCGACCTTAACTCAACTTTATGGCTGGTATCAAACACTTAAAAATAGAAACGACATGGGGTGGGCTAATTTTCTATATCAATCACTTGCTCCAGTCGTGCTGTTAATTACTTGCTTTCAACTTCTCCTGACTGCACGTGAGTTCTTATTACTCACGTCG
>CALGJU010000009.1 GCA_937928685.1 uncultured Granulosicoccaceae bacterium | reverse complement strand
TTGTTCGGGAGCCAGTGTACTGGAACAAATAGATTGCCCAGTATGAGTCGATCAATCAAAGTGTCTAATTTAATAAGAAAAATCGAGATAGTAGTTACTAAATGAGCCTGTAACGAATTCTGAGCGCACTTTGATCAATCGCCCCTTTGGGAGCTCGGCATTCGGCTCGCAACTGCGTTGAAGCTCTTGAAAAGAGAATAACTATTGCCTGCAAGCTTCGCCTTGTTGCAAACCAAATGACAAACTCTCAAATGCACACTCTATTTGTTCCAGTACACTAGGAGTTTGAGAGCCAGGGTCGTCGCGAGGTTGTGAGATTTTAAGCCAGATATTTCGATCGATAGAGGCGAATAGTCATTCTTCGTGTGAACCAGCACATGCCTGATCTCCTTCGCTAACGCTGGCGCCTTATAAGGCATACTTGAGTGAAAATTAGCTTGACATCCTCTTGATGACTCCCTGTGCACCAGGCATCTACAAAGCGTACACAATTGGTTTGTTATATTCTGCTTGCTGGGGTGGCGCAAGCTGACTTGACCCGATAACAACCAAATGCGATATGACTGATTCCATCATTGACAAGCTAAAGAGCACGTTTGCGACGGCTGATAAACTGAAAGCAGAGGATCTTGCTGAAATTTATACACCGGACATTACATTTATTGACCCACTTGGCAGGGTAGAAGGTCTGCACAGGCTGACGCATTACATGGGAGCGATGTACGAGAACGTCAGGAGCTGTCGTTTTGACTACCTTGATGAAATACAGACGGACAATAAAGTAGTCGTTAAGTGGGACATGGTAGTTCGCCATGCAAAGCTGAAGGCTGGCAAGGAGATTGTTGTCAGAGGGGTGTCGCTGTTTGAGTTCAACGATAAAATACACTACCACGAAGATGTCTACGATCTGGGTGCAGCGGTGTACGAAAATGTCCCCTTGTTTGGTGCACCGGTGCGGTGGATAAAAAAGCGTGCGCATGACCAGGCACTGAAAGACGTAGTTTAGCGGCACATTGAATGATAATAAATAAACGAATTTGGATCACGGGTGCAAGCTCCGGGATCGGGTCAGAACTCGCTTTGCAGTTGGCCGCTGCGGGTCATACAGTAATTTGTAGTGCTCGTGGAGACGACAAGTTGCAGGCGCTGGCGCAGCAGTCGATCGAGCTGACCGGCCAGATTGTGCCATTGGTATACGATGTCACTGAAGACAGTAAAACAGAAGCGGTTACCGCGCAGCTTAAGGGCTTGGCTGATAGTCTGGACATGATGATAATCTGCGCCGGGCGATGCGAGTATATTGACAACGCGGTCCTTGAAACAGATTTATTCAGGCGGGTTTATGATGTCAATGTGTTCGGTGCAGTGAATGCCACCAGCGCTGCCTTGCCATTGCTTGAAGCGTCAGCTGCCAGCGCAGAAAGATTGCGTCAGGTTGGCAAACCGCAGATTGTTGCTATTGCGAGTTTGTCTGCCGTCACCGGTCTGCCACGTGCCGAGGCCTATGGTTCATCAAAGGCCGCGATGATTTATCTGTTTAATACCCTGAGGCTCGATTTGCAAAAAAGAATTGATGTCACAGTGGTTAACCCTGGTTTTGTCGCGACAGAAATGACAAAGCAAAATGACTTTCCTATGCCTTTTATGATGCAACCGGCAGACGCCGCTGAGTGCATTATCAAAGGGGTTGAGAAAAGAAAGCTAACAGTGAACTTCCCGTTACGGCTTTGGCTGTCGCTTAAGCTGCCGTCACTGATACCTTCTGTCTGGTATCGATGGCTAGGGCCAAGACTGGTAAGGCCGGAGAGTGGAAAACAGCAACCATGAATATTAATCGGGTAGGCGCCTATCACCCCGGTGGTTCCATTATTACAGAGGTCACAGCAAGTTGAAGATTGCTATTGTCGGTGCAGGAATAACCGGGCTGACTTGTGCCTATTATCTTTCCCGCACGCACGAAGTTACCTTGTTTGAATCTGCAGAAGAGATAGGTGGTCACACGGCTACAAAAACCGTGCAGGTAGACAATGAGGTTTACGATATTGACACGGGTTTTATTGTCTACAATGACTGGACCTATCCCAATTTCATCAAGTTGCTCAATGAGCTTGATGTAGAAGGGCGGCCATCGGAAATGAGTTTCAGTGTTTCCTGTGAGCAATCGGGGCTTGAGTACGCCGGTAGCAATGTCAATACTTTGTTTGCCGATCGAAAAAACCTGCTTCGACCCAGCTACTGGAAATTACTGAAAGATATTGTTCGGTTTAATCGGGAAGCGATAGCTGATCTTGAAGGCGGACGATTGTCGCCTGAGCTGACCTTGGGTGAATATTTAGCAGATAAAAACTACGGCGATCTGTTTGCTGATAAATACCTTGTGCCGATGGGTGCTGCTATTTGGTCTTCGACGACTGGCGCAATGAGTGATTTTCCTGCGCTGTTTTTTATTAGGTTTTTTAAAAACCACGGCTTGTTGTCGGTTAAGAATCGGCCCCAGTGGCACACGGTGAAAGGTGGATCAAAAAGTTACCTTCCAGCACTGAGTAAACCATTTGAAAATTCAATTATCAGTAACGCTGTTATTAAACGCATTGAAAGATCAGAGCAGGATGTGACGATTCAGTACAGCGTCTCGGAAGGGCCGGTGCAACAGAGCCAGTTTGATGCCTTAGTCATTGCTACTCATAGTGATCAGGCAATCAGTCTGTTGGATGATGTGACAGGCACAGAAAACGAGATTTTGTCTGCAATTCCCTATCGTGAGAATGAAGTGGTGCTGCATACTGATATCACGCGTTTGCCGAAGCGCAGGAAAGCATGGTCCAGCTGGAACTATCGTCTACCCAAAGACAATGCGGGCGAGTTGTTGGCGCAGCTGACTTACAACATGAATATCCTTCAGGGGATAGAATCTGAGACGGTATTTTGCGTTAGCTTGAATCAGACAGGTGAAATTGATGAGCAAAAGATTATTGGAACGTATCACTATAGTCATCCCGTGTTTACCTCTGCGGGTATAAAGGCTCAAGCTCGATGGAGCGAAATTGCAGGGTCGAAAAATACCTGGTTTTGTGGAGCCTACTGGGGCAATGGTTTTCATGAAGATGGCGTAGTGAGCGCATTGCGGGTAGTTGAATCGGTGAGCAATACCGCCATGCAAAAGGGTTCTGCTGTTGCCTAGCCAGAGTTCAACGTACACTGCATCTACAATGTCGCAGCGCAGCGCCATATACAAAGGCTGGGTATGGCATCACCGCTATATACCGTTGCAACATAAATTCCGTTATCGGGTTTTTATGATGTACCTTGATCTGTCCGAGATCGATGCCGTGCTCGGCATGAGTAAGTGGTGGGGACGTCGGTGGTATCACCTGGCGCGTTTTCAGCGATCGAATTACTTTTCAATTGGTGGTGACTGCGAGCAAAGTATTGAGGGCGCTGTCCGGCAAGAGGTTGAAAAGCACTTGAATATCGAGTTGACAGGGCCGGTATGTGTATTGACGAATCTTAAATATTTTGGGTATATCACCAACCCGATCACCTGTTATTACTGTTTTAGCAGTGATGGAAATCAACTTGTCGCTTTACTGGTTGAGGTGACTAATACGCCGTGGGGGGAGAAGCACCATTACGTGCTTGATCTTCGATCATTGCCTGAGGAAGGCGCGGTGGAGTTTGAAAAGAAGATGCATGTGTCACCCTTTATGCCAATGGAGAGAGTTTATCGGTGGCGTGGGGCTGTGCCTTCGGAAAGTTTACGATACTCCCTGGCGTCGATAATCATTGATGGGCGCCAGAGTAATGGTGCAAAGCCTGGAAACAATCCCGTAAGTGAGGCTGACACCGACCAGATACAGTTTGACTCAGGTGTTGTTTTTAAGCGAACTGTGATCACCCGCAAGACACTGAATGCAACGCTGTTGCTGTTTCCCTTCATGACTTTGAAGGTGTTACTGGCGATCTACTGGCAGGCGTTGAAGCTGTGGATGAAAAAAGTACCGTTTGTACCTCACCCTCGAACCACCCCTGTATAGCCTTATTGTTGATATCCATATGAAAAGCATGTCATCGATACCTAAAATCCTAACTCTGAGGACTGTTAATGAGTAGTGGCGGAGAAACTGAAACTCGCGGTGACTTTGGCAACGGTAGATTTGCCAATGGTGACGCCGCCGGCGCAGAGCAGCTGCGACGTGACTATGGTATTGCGAATACCACTTTGCCCAAAGGGGTAAAGCGTTGGTCGGGTCTGGTCGGTGGTCGTAAAAACGACAATGATTCCACCGCCGACAAGTGGTTGAGAACACTGGTGCACCGACATCTGGGCACCATGAATCGCGGCACCCTTGTTATTGAAGAAGCAGGGCAGACCTTCCGGTTTGGGGCAGACACCACCCGGCCATCGGTAACCGACAGTGCGATCGGTAGTGATATCAATGCCCATATAGTGGTCGAAGATTCATCATCGTACAGAGCCATAGCGGTGAACGGAGTGGTGGGTGCGGCCGAGGCCTATATGGATGGGAATTGGACCACTACCGATCTGGTATCGGTGATTCGTTTTTTTGTGAGTAACATCGGTCAGCTTAAAAATATGGATGGTGAGCGCGATTGGTCCAACAAGATAGCGCTTGGGTTACTTGAGCGGTTTACCAGAAACAGTATCAGTGGCTCAAAGAAGAATATTTCCGCTCACTATGATCTGGGCAACGATTTTTTTGAACTCTTTCTAGATCCGACGATGATGTATTCTTCAGCGTTGTTTAAAGAAGACGCAATGACTCTGGAGCAGGCCTCGGTTGCCAAGCTTGATGCACTGTGTCAGAAGCTGCAATTAAAGCCCACCGATCACTTAGTAGAGATAGGAACAGGCTGGGGCGGGATGGCGCTGCATGCAGCAAAAAACTATGGCTGCAAAGTCACTACCACCACGTTGTCGCAACGGCAGATGGAGCATACAAAAAGTAAAGTAGAGCAGCACGGGCTGGCGGACAAAATTACTGTATTGATGAAAGACTATCGGGAGCTTACGGGCACCTATGACAAGCTGGTGTCAATTGAAATGATTGAGGCTGTCGGGCATCAGTATTTTTCAGACTATTTTGCCAAATGTTCAAGTTTGCTTAAGCCTCACGGTTTGATGGCGCTGCAGGCTATTACGATCACCGATCAGCGCTATGAGCAGGCTCGAAAGTCAGTCGATTTTATTCAGCGTTATATATTTCCGGGTGGCTGTCTACCTTCTATCAGTGTGATTACTGAGCAAACCGCCAGGCATACTGATATGAATATTTTATCGGTGTCGGATATGACCAGGGATTATGCGATCACATTACAGCACTGGCGGGAATCCTTTACTGAGAATCTGGATCGAATCCGTGCACTTGGATTTGATGAGCGCTTTATTCGCATGTGGATGTATTACCTGTGTTATTGCGAAGGTGGCTTTCGTGAGCGGGTCATCGGTGTTTGTCAGGTATTGAGCGCAAAGCCGGACTACCGGGCAACGTTTTAACCGATCAGTTCCGATGTGCGCTGGATGTGCGCTGGAAGTACATTGGTTACGTTTTGTAGCTTGCTGTGTTAAAACCGAAGTCCTATGAAAAATACGATCTACAATGCGCTGGTGTTCAATGTGGCGTGGTTGGTGTGCATACTGGGTGGCAGCACCATTGCCGTGCCCGTTGCTGTGCTGGTGATTACCATTCACCTAAAGTTCTTTTCCAATCATAAGCAGGAAATTCTGCTGATTGCGTCAGTAGTGATCATCGGTTTCGGGTTAGATAATATGTTGATCCGAACTGGTTTGCTAATTGCCCCGGACAACAGTCTCTGGCCACCGTTGTGGCTGATTTCATTGTGGGGGTTATTTGCCACCACGCTGAATCACAGCATGAAGTGGTTCCACAATCATGTTGTCGTGTCTGTTGTGTTGGGCGGTATTGCCGGTACGATGACTTATCTTGCTGGAACGCGGCTCACTGATTTCTCGCTCAAGCAACCGTTGCTTACCACCCTTGTTGTGATATTCCTTTTGTGGTGTTTTATTTTCCCTGCGTGTCTGTTCTTTACCAAAAAATTACTGCCAAAACCGTAAACAGAAATTTCTGCATACCTTCCCGCTTATCTTGCCTTCCCGCTTACTTAGAGTACTCCTTCTCTACCAGAGCAATTCTGGTTGTATAGTCGGAGTACCAGCGGGACTTGCCCATTGATTGGGCCTGTAAATGTTCCGCGTGCTTTTTCCATTGTCGAATTGAGTCCAGGTCGCGCCAGTACGAAACGGTAATTCCAACGGAATCTCTAGCTGACTCAATGCCCAGATATCCCGGTTGCTGTTGTGCGAGTTCTCCCATACGGGTGGCCATCTCGGCGTAGCCCGTGGTGTCGTCAGACTGCAGATTGGTGAAAATCACAGCGTAGTAGGGCGGTTTGGGTGTTTTGGCTATGCTCATGGTTGTTTGTCTTTTGGTTCACGGTGCAATGGTTTTGCAATATGGTTAATATGATCGCAGGCCGAATAATACCGTTGATGCATTGTAGCTATTGAGTAGGAAATGAGCTTAATTTGTATTGTTGACTGCCATTGCAGTCTTGGGTAGCTTTTCAGGGCTCTCCCTGAATAGTTAGGATGCATAGCAGGTTGAGGCGGTACGGTTGAAGAACCGGCGTGTCAGTTTACCTGCCGCGAAAAATTTATTGAGACACTATGACTACCCCGGATTCAGAAACCGTTCGAAAGGCGTTTGGCCATTTTGCCACAGGCGTTACTATTGTCACAGCAATAGACAATGACGGTAAAAGTGTTGGAATGACCGCCAGCAGCTTTAATTCAGTATCGCTCGATCCGCCGATGGTGCTGTGGAGTGCTGGTGCACAAGCGCCTGAATTTGAAATATTCGCACTGTGTCAGAAATTCGCAGTACACGTGCTGAGCGCATCGCAGATGGAGCTATCTAATCGTTTTGCAACACCGGGTATAGACAAGTTCGATGGCATTGATTGGCAGATGTCATCGCTGCAATTACCCGTTATTGCTGAGTGCCCGATGTGCCTGCAGTGTGACACTGTGGATCGTCATGATGCGGGCGATCATAAAATTCTAATAGGCCGGGTAATAGGTGTGGATATTCGTTCAGATGAACCGCCGTTGCTCTACTACGGCAGTGCGTACCATCAATTGGGCGGGAGTCTCTAGTGTACTGGAACAAATAGATTGCCCATATGAGTCAATCAATCAAAGTGTCAAATTTTAATAGATAAATCGGGACAACAGGTAAGTCATAGAGGCTGCAACGAATGTGGTGTGCACTTTGATTAATCGCCCCTGCGGGAGCTCGGCATTTGGCTTGCCACAGCGTTGAAGCTCTTGATAAAGAGAATAACTATTGCCTGCGAGCTTCGCCTTGTTGCAAACCAAATGACGAACTCTCAAATGCACACTCTATTTTTTCCAGTACACTAGTTGATATTCTAAAAAGCCCGATTGGCTATGCGCCGGTCGGGCTTTTTTATGTGCTGTAGAGAATTATCAGCAGGCCTGTGAGAAGGGACGAGCGTTGCATGATCCACTCGCTCACGCGTCGGGTTTCCCGGGGCGATTAAGCTTGGGTAAGACTGAGGGACGAGCGTTGCGTGATCCACTCGCTCACGCGTCGGGTTTCCCGGGGCGATTAAGCTCGGGTAAGACTGAGGGGCGAGCGTTGCATGATCCGCTCGCTTACGCGTCGGGTTTCCCTGGGCGATTAGGCTCGGGTAAGATCGATGGACGAGCGTTGCATGATCCACTCGCTCACGCGTCGGGTTTCCCGGGGCGATT
>CALGJU010000008.1 GCA_937928685.1 uncultured Granulosicoccaceae bacterium | reverse complement strand
GTTGCTTTGCTTAAAAATAAGAGGCCAGCGATCTCATTTGGCTGCCGCTGCTATCAAAGTTTTTTGGATCCAGCCACTGTTCAAAGCTGTCTTTTATTCCAGGCCATTCATGGTCCGTAATAGAGAACCAGGCGGTATCTCGATTGCGTTGTTTGTAAATGGCGGCTTGTCGAAATGTGCCTTCGTAGGTGAATCCTAATCGCTTCGCTGCCTGCATTGAAGGTTCATTCAGTGCGTCGCATTTCCATTCGTAACGACGGTAGCCCAGCTCATCGAATACTCGTTTCATCATGAGGTACATGGCTTCTGTGGCCATGGTAGTATTTTTTAGTAATGGCGAGAAGTGAATATGACCCACTTCGATACAGCCGGCTTCAGGATTTATACGCAAAAAGCTGGCAAGCCCTATGGCTTCATTGGTGATTTTATTTCGTACAACGTGAAAAAGAGGATCATCACTGAAGCAGGTTTTTTCAAACCATTGGTCGAACGCTGCTTGATCCTTAAACGGTCCGTACGGCAGGTAGGTCCATGCCAATCCTTTTGTGTCGAGTGTGTAGGCCTTATATAAACCCTCGCATGGTTCGGTGTTTGTTACACAGTGCAGTACGACGCTATTGCCAGACATCGGCTCGCGATCTGGCAGATCGGCTCGAGTCCAGTCATCCAGCGGAAAACCGATGGGCTGGTTGTGTTCATTGCGATGCATTGTGTGGATATCCAATCGAGTGCGCTGTCTGTTTTAACTGCGCAGCTTTAAGGCAGGTTAGTCTAAACAATCGATGTGCTATAGCTGCAATATGGCTGGTATACAAATCTCTTCTTCGTCAGCGATGTGACGACTGAACAGAATATTTACTCTTTTAGCAGTCCTCAGTAGTTCTTCGCCTTTAAACATCACTAATGACATATTGCTCGCGTCGGCTTTTACAGCGGGTATGGTGCTCAGTGCGGCTTCGAGTTGATCTAGTGCTTGAGTCAGTATTTTATGGTCACCATCCAGTAGTTCAAGATGGTGATTAAGCTTGGGGAAGGCGCGCTGAAACACCGGAAAGAAGTGATGATCTTCAACATGGTGGTGTGTGTGGGCGTGATGTATGAGTTGGCCACCAAGTTGAGATAGCTGGGTGAGATGTTTTTTTCTCGCAGCTGGGTCATCAGCAAGTAACAGTAGCGATGCACAACGATCCGGCAACTGTGCTGCAGCGCCCAGTAATGCTTTGTGCACCTGCATCCAGAATTCAGCTTCACCGGCGAACTTTTTGTGTTGCGGCCATTCAGCTCGTGTGCCACTGATGCTTTGAAGATCAGCCAGTTGTATTTGCAGCAGGTCGCTCAATTCAGTGCGTTGTTCAACATGATTAATCTTGCTGTTGTAATTAAAAGAGTCGGACACGTGGCGGGACTTCCGGTGAATTTACCATGAGTCTTACATTTCCAGAACAATGGGGCAATGGTCAGATCCTGTGATCTCCGGCAAGTGATAACAATCTGCCAGCTTACTTTCGAGCGATTGTGATACGCAAAAGTAGTCAATTCGCCAACCCAGGTTCTTTTCCCTTGTGCCTTTGTTAAATCGCCAGAAGGTGTAGTGCTCCGGGCCGGGCTCAAAGTGTCTGAAGGCATCGATAAAGCCGCCACTCAGAAGCTCTGAAAAGCTATCTCGCTCCTGATCAGAAAATCCGTTTTTACCGCGATTCCGCGTCGGGTGAGCTAAATCTATCTCTTTGTGGGCGACATTCAAGTCACCGCAAAGGATCACCGGTTTGATTTCATTCAGTGACAGCAGGGTGGCCTGAAGTGCGCTGTCCCAATCAAGTCGCACGGACAGTCTTTTCAGCCCATCTTGCGCATTGGGCGCATACACATTAACCAAATAGAATGAGTCGTACTCAGCTGTGATCACTCTGCCTTCACCTTCGGCCGCCTGACCGGGCATCCCGATTTGTACCGACAGTGGCTTTTCTTTGGTGAGTAGCATTGTTCCGCTATAGCCCTTTTTTACGGTAGAACTATTCCAGTATTCTCTATACCCATCAAGCACAGGGGCGCGCATTTGCGATTGTTCCGCCTTGATCTCTTGCAGGCAAATGATGTCTGGGTCGATATCCCACATGCGTTGTGCGAAGTCTTTTTTCAGGGTTGACCGTAAGCCGTTGACGTTCCAGCAGAGTATTTTCATGTTGATGATGTGTGGTGCGCTCAGAGCAGCAGGAATTCTATCAGATGAATCTCACGAGTGAATTTTGAGTCGTGTTGACAGTCTGAGGTAAACTGGTCGCACATAAATACATAGAGCTCCACATGGCAAGACTACATACCCGCGACGAATCCTCTTTGTCAACCGACTGCCTTACGGCGCTGGAACCGACGCGCATGGGCGGAAAAATAGCCGATGTTTATTTGCAGTTTGCAAACAGTGAGGCTTCAACGATAGCGTATCTGGCAATGGAAAAGAGCCTGCGTAGCGCATCGCTGGCGGAGCTTGAAATTGAAGCGATTAAGCTATTGGTAAGTGAAATTACTCAGTGTGACTATTGCCTTTCTGTCCACACAATGAAATCCAGAAAGGCAGGTATTGATAAGACAATGCAAATGGCCATACGCGGAGGGCAGCCAACATCCAATGCAAGAGTTGATGCGCTAATGGCAATGGTGCGGGCCTTCTTTGACACGCCCGGTGCGTTACCAGGTCAATTGGTCAATGAAGCCCGCGATGCCGGTCTGACTGATCAGGAGCTTGTCGAAACGGCGATGGCAGTCAGCACAATCTTTTTTACCAATATTACCAATCATATTAACAGTACCGAAATGACTTTGCCGGCAGCGCCTTCAGTTGAACCGATCTAAGCCAAAACCATGACCAAAACCATGATTAGTTGTTAGTTTGCCATACGCTTTGCGCGGGCTGCCAGAATATCCAGAAATCCCATTGCGAATGCAGACACCACGAAGGTGATATGCAAGATCACATACCACTTCATTTTTTCTGATTCCAGATTTTCGGCATTCATAAACACCTTCAACAGGTGTATTGATGAGATTGCCACAATGCTCGCCGCGATTTTTGCCTTTAGGGATGATGAATCCATGGTGCCCAGCCAGCTCAATTTTTCTTCCCCTTCGTCAACATCAAGCGCTGAGACAAAATTCTCGTAGCCGGACATCATCACCATAATAATCAAGCCGCCAACCATCGCCATGTCAATCAGAGACAGGACGACCAACACCATGTCAGCTTCTTTCATTTCAAGAACATGCAATATCAGATGTATGACTTCCTGAAAAAACTTCACTCCGAGTGCAATTAGCGCAAAGCTGAGTCCGAGATATATCGGCGCCAGAAGCCAGCGTGCCCGATATAGCAATCGCTCAATGATTTTCTCCATGAATGGTCCTGTGTGAGTATGGTTGAAGAGAAGGTTGGGGGAGTGTGACGCTAAGACAGCTTGCAGATAATAGTGTTTTCTGCTGATTTTCCAAGTAACCATTTATCCAGCAAACACGATCTTCCTTATTGCTGCTGTTGAGGCCCTGGAGTGGCGCAGGCTGGCTTTTCAAGCTGCGGTAGATCAAGTAGTCTCTACGACAATAGTTGAGAACAGTGGAATGCCAGATGGCCACAGCCGAAATTCACCTGAAAACCGGAGATGCCCCGTTTCACAATGATCCGGCGCAGTCCTATACTTTGCCAGCGCGGTTTTATACCGATGACGTTGTTTTTCAGCTAGAGAAGGAGGCGATCTTCTACAAAAGCTGGTGGTACGCAGGCCACGTCAGTCAGCTGCAAAAAACCGGTGACTACCTGACCACAGAGATTCACGAACAGGAAGTATTTGTGGTGCGTGACAGAGAGGGGGAGCTGCGCGCCTTCTACAACGTATGTCAGCATCGCGGGCATCAACTCGTGAATGGTAGCGGGCACGCCAATCTGATCATCTGCCCATACCACGCCTGGTCCTATGATCTGGATGGCCAGTTAAAAGGCGCCCGAAATACCGAGGCGATGGAAGGTTTTAACAAATGTGATTTTGCACTGAAGCCCGTCAAAGTTGAGCTGTTTTGCGGTCTGGTGATGATCAATCTGGACCCCCATGCCAGGCCGCTTACGGAGCTGGCACCGGGCCTTGAAGATGAGATACGGCAATATTGCCCGTCAGCAGATGATCTGGTTTTTGCGCAACGTGACACCTACGATGTGGAATGCAACTGGAAGGTGATGATCGATAATTTCCTTGAGTGCTATCACTGTCACACAGCGCACCGCGACTTTGTAGATCTGGTTGATATGGAAAGCTATCGCTCTGAAGTGAAGGGGATATATTCAAGTCATATTTCAAACGCTGCAAAATCTACCGAGAACAGTGCCTATAAATTTGAAACCGGCGATGTCGATTTTGGCTATGCCGGTTGGTTTTTATGGCCGAATCTGACCATCTGGGCCTACCCGGGTGAGGCCAATCTCTCTGTGCTGCAGATGAACCCGTCGGGGAATAATCAAACCATCGAATTTCAGGACTGGTTTACCCGAAGTGCTGAGCCGAGTGAGCAGCTTCGTGATGCCATGGCCTATCAAAAAGATACTCTGCAACCAGAAGACATTTCACTGTGTGAGAAAGTGCAAAAGGGATTGCAGTCGAAAGGATATAACCAGGGTCGTTTTGTGGTTGATAAAGAGATGAGCGAGTTATCTGAACATGCGGTGCATCATTTTCAAAAGATGGTGGCCGATGCGTTGGGCGCAAAGCTGGATAAGCCGGTAAGTTAGTGCCAACACGCCCGGCTGCCGTGCAGCCCTGATTCTGCTTTCTGTTTCAACGTGCAGCCGCGAGTCGGCCGGTGCTCAATCTTTTTTGCGCTTACGATCGGTTAAGCCATTTGTCGTAGTCAGACACAAGCAGATGAATCGGTTCTTCGTCTTCTTCAATATCTGAGAAGCGGCCGATAGGTTGCTGGAATACGTTGTCAATCAGGTCATCGTTAACGGTGGAAACCTCACCGATTAGTACATCACCACCTTCGCCCCAGAACTCATGCCAATTGCCCGGCAGCAGCGTGACACTTTGACCCGGCTCAAGGTGTACTACCTCACCTGGTGATAACTGCATCGGTTCGCCATCACTGGTAAGAACTACTGGTGCGTTCTCATCCAACTCGCCATTGCTATCTGATTCAAACATTTTTATCGCGAGTTTTGCGCCGCCGCGATTGATGATGTCTTCGGCTTTAGTGATGTGGCGGTGCATAGGAGAGACTTGATTGTGTCGCGAGATCATTATCTTTTCGGCATAGCACATGCCGGTGCCGCTCTTGAGGTTCTCAAGGCTGCCATTGCGCGTCGTGAACAGCATCAACCCCATGGTGGCGAATTCACCTTTGCCGTAATCGGTGATGTCCCAGCCAAGTCGTGCATCAATGATTCCGGAAAGATCTGCCTGTCGATCAACAAATTGCTGAGGGGTCCAATACGCAAAGGGTGGCAGGCGAAAGCCAAAGCTTTTGATGAAGTCATCGCTTTCGCGAATGAGTTGGTTAACGCGTGATCTTTTCATTGAGTATCCTTGGCATTCATGTAGCGCTTATTAACTTATGTGATCGCAAGCCTTTGTCGGTATTTTACTTTTTTGATTTGAGCTTTGCATCCATTAACGCCGCACCAAAACTACCCATTGAGTTGCTGCTGTCAGCTTGCTTTTTACGGGCGGGAGGTGTTGATTGTCTGGTTTGGTTTCTCTGCGGCTTGTTGTTGGTATTGCGCGCTTTCTGCTTATTAGCAGAAGCATCTTGCGCATCGCGAGCACTGTCTGTGAGCCTCATGGTCAGTGCAATGCGTTTGCGTTTTTCGTCGATTTCCATCACTTTGACTTTGACAACATCACCGGTAGACACGACTTCATGCGGGTCTTTGATGAACCGGTCAGTGATGGCTGAAATATGCACGAGCCCGTCCTGATGTACGCCAATATCAACAAAAGCGCCAAAGTGCGTGACGTTACTGATCACGCCCTCCAGCACCATATCAGGTTGCAGGTCTGAGATTTTTTCTATGCCGTCTTTAAATGTGGCGGTCTTGAATTCCGGTCTCGGGTCACGACCGGGTTTCTCAAGTTCTTTGAGTATGTCTATCACTGTTGGCAATCCGAATTGTTCGTCTGTGTAGCGTTTCGGATCAAGCTTGTTAAGGGCTTCGCTATCGCCAATCAGTTTGCGAATATCAGTGCCTGTGTCGGCTGCAATCTTTTTTACCACCGGATAAGCCTCAGGATGCACTGCCGATCCATCAAGCGCGTTGCTTCCATCCATGATGCGTAAGAACCCTGCGCATTGTTCAAATGCTTTGGGGCCCAGGCGGGGCACTTTCTTAAGTTCACTTCGGGTTTTAAAGCGGCCAACGTCATCGCGAAATTTGATAATGTTTTCAGCCAGTGTTTCCGACAGGCCTGATACATGAGTCAGTAGTTGGGCTGATGCGCTGTTAATGTCTACTCCTACAGCGTTTACGCAGTCTTCCACTACCACATCAAGCGAGCTTGCCAGGTCGATTTGATTTACATCGTGTTGGTACTGGCCGACACCAATGGCTTTCGGGTCAACTTTAACTAATTCCGCCAATGGGTCTTGAAGACGACGTGCGATAGAGGCTGCGCCTCTGATTGAGACGTCGACATCAGGCATTTCTTTGGATGCTGTTTCTGACGCTGAATAAACTGATGCACCCGCTTCACTGACAATAATTTTTTGCAGGCCCAGTTCTGGGTATTTGCTCATTACATCGCCTGCGAGCTTGTCTGTTTCTCTGGATGCTGTGCCATTGCCTATAGCAATTAATTCTGCGTTGTGTTTTTTAGCCAGGGTGGCGATTTGCGCGATTGATTGATCCCACTGATTCTTCGGTTGGTGAGGGTAGATGGTGGCTGTGTCAATAAGTTTGCCTGTGGCTGCAGTGACTGCCACTTTCACACCGGTGCGTAAGCCCGGGTCGAGTCCTATGGTTGCTTTCGGTCCGGCGGGTGCTGCTAGTAGCAGATCTCGCAGGTTTTTCGCGAATACATCTATTGCTTCCGCCTCAGCGCTTTCACGCAAGCGTTGTCTGAGCTCGCTTTCAAAGCGGGTGTGTAGCTTAATACGCCAGCACTGTCTGGCGGTTTCCTGCATCCAGGTGGCTGAGGCAGGTATCTCCAGGTGTGCGGCAATTTTGGTCACACACGGGTGCTGCTGTTCAGCGTCTTGCTCTGGAAGATCAAGGCCAAGCCTTAATATGCCGTCGTTGCTGCCGCGAAACAAAGCCAACGCCCGGTGAGAGGGGATCTTGTGAATGTCTTCGTTGTATTCGAAGTAGTCGCTAAATTTTGCGCCTTCTTCTTTTTTACTTTTTACCACGGTGCTTTTGAATTCAGCTTTTTTCCAGAAGAACTCTCGAAGCGGCGTGGCGAGCTCAGGTATTTCTGCGATTTCTTCCAAGAGTATTTGTCGTGCACCGTCTAGCGCATCATCTGTTGTGTTTATCTCATGTTCACTGTTGAGAAAAGAGGCTGCTTCTTTCTCAGGCTCTGCGTTGTGGTCTTTCAAGAGCTTATCTGCGAGGGGTTGCAGACCCGCTTCACGCGCCTTCTGAGCTTTGGTTCGTCTTCTCGGTTTGTAGGGCAGGTACCTGTCTTCCAGCTCAGTTTTACTGGTAGCATCAAGAAAACTTTGCTTTAGTTCGTCAGTTAGTTTGCCTTGCTCATCAACACTTGCAATGATTCGATCGCGTCTGTCATTGAGTTCGCGTATGTAGGTGAGGCGTGTGCTCAGCTCGCGAAGTTGTATATCGTCCAGCCCGCCGGTGGCCTCTTTTCTGTATCGTGCGATAAACGGCACGGTTGAGCCCTCATCCAAAAGTGCGATGGCCGATTCTACCTGCGATACTTTTGTGCCGAGTTCATTGGCGATGATGCTGGCTGGATTCATGGTGTCTACCTAGGGGTGGGATGCAGATTCTACCCTATTGGCTGCGGGTGATTGGTGCTGTTCTGTTACCGGATTTTCAGTTGTAAACTTGTGTTGGTGGGGGTAGAAGTGGTGCCGTACTGGTGTGATCAGTAGGTGGACGTCGCTGGCTTCGTCCTTTTCTGTGCCGATTTCAATGAAATAACACTTTTTTGCCATAACTATTAGCAGGATATGATCTGGCTAGGTTGTCGTGATCGTACGTCACTTTCGCAAATCGGTGATTGGATCAGTTCTGAAACACTTTGATGACTGCCCGCTATCAACAACCTGGAAGGCGGGCTAACTCGACGACAAGCTTACTTGCGTAGGCCTCGCGTTCTATTGTCGATATACGCTTTGTAGTCGGGAGTTTCTCTTTCGTAGGCAACATCTACCAAGGGTGATGTAATAAGGTAGTCTGCTGTTGCCGCGTTGCAGGCAACGGGAATGTTCCACAACGCTGCGAGTCTTAGCAGGGCCTTCACATCCGGATCATGCGGTAGTTGTTGTAGCGGGTCCCAAAAGAATATTAGAAAGTCTATATAGCCTTCGGATATTTTTGCCCCGAGTTGCTGATCGCCGCCCAATGGGCCGCTCATGAACTCTTCTACTTCAAGATCGAGATGGGACTCTATTTGAAACCCGGTGGTGCCAGTGCCGCACAGCTTGTGTTTCGCTAACACATCTCGATTTGCCCGTGCCCATTTTAACAATTGGGGTTTCATATTGTCGTGGGCGACAAGGGCTATTCTTTTTGTTTTACCAAGCGCTGTTGTTCTGGTTTCCATAATCGGCCTTTTAAAATGCTAAGTAGCGGGTGCTGTATTGTTTTAGGAGCTTGTCCGAGAACTATGATATTTTTAGTTCTGAGAAACCGGATCGATGATAGGCACCTGTAATCATTGGGCCCAATACCGGACATCATACGTTGGATGCGCTGGAATACGGATAGTCTTTATCATTACCCACCTTGGATTTGAATCGTTTAGAACGATTCTAATAGACAGGGGTATGTCTGCCGCAAAGTATGTAGGTAGGACACCTATTTACTGTGGTGTCAGTTTACGACAGGGTGGGGCCTGTTCCTTAATACATGAACTATGAAGACGCC
>CALGJU010000007.1 GCA_937928685.1 uncultured Granulosicoccaceae bacterium | reverse complement strand
GCGCGTATCTTGCATTTGGATCTATCCCAAACACCACCTAACCGACTCATCGGAGCCACTCTTGAGAATTGATTCGTTATCCCAGCTGCGCGTGGAGTGGTTGGGGAACATACGCGCTGATATTTTGGCGGGGCTCGTCGTGGCTCTGGCGCTCATTCCGGAAGCGATTGCGTTTTCCATTATTGCAGGCGTTGATCCGAAAGTGGGTCTCTACGCTTCGTTTTCTATCGCAGTGATTACCGCGATCGCGGGTGGCAGACCGGGCATGATCTCGGCCGCTACAGCTGCAACAGCCGTACTGATGGGGAGCCTGGTACGAGAGTATGGCCTGGAATATTTGTTGGCCGCGACCATTCTGGCAGGCCTGATTCAGATTACTGCGGGTTTTCTCAGGGCCGGATATGTGATGCGGTTTATCTCGCGTTCGGTGATGACGGGGTTTGTAAATGCACTGGCAATTCTTATTTTTCTGGCCCAGCTGCCTGAGCTAGCACCGGCTACATTCGACGGTAAAATACCCTATCTTACTTACGTAATGATTGCGGGCGGTCTTGCGATCATTTATCTGCTGCCTCGAGTGACTAACGCGGTGCCTTCACCGTTGATCTGTATTCTGGTACTGACGGTATTGTCTATAGGCATGGGACTGGATTTACGTACGGTAGGTGACATGGGTGAGTTGCCCTCGACACTGCCTGTTTTCCTGCTGCCACAAATTCCTCTGACATTGGAAACGCTATGGATCATCCTGCCTTATTCTGTCGGTGTGGCGGCAGTGGGGTTGTTAGAATCTCTGATGACGGCTTCGATTGTTGATGAATTAACTGATACCACAAGTGACAAGAATCGCGAATGTGTCGGTCAGGGCATCGCCAACACTGCGACCGGCTTCATCGGTGGGATGGCAGGCTGTGCAATGATCGGTCAATCAATAATCAACGTAAAGTCAGGTGGTCGCGGAAGACTCTCGACGCTTTGCGCAGGGATTTTCCTGTTGGTGATGATCGTCTTTCTGGGGGACTGGGTTAAGCAAATTCCCATGGCAGCCCTGGTGGCGATAATGATCATGGTATCCATCGGAACCTTCAGCTGGTCATCGATCAAGGACTTGCGTGAGCACCCGCGGAGCTCATCTATCGTTATGCTGGCGACCGTTATCGTTGTAGTGGCAACGCACAATCTTGCACTGGGCGTTCTGGTGGGTGTGCTGTTGTCAGGTATTTTCTTTGCCTGGAAGATCGCACAGCTGTTCCGTGTCTCATCGACCTTGTCTGAAGAAGGGCGCCACCGTACGTATCTGGTTGAAGGGCAGTTGTTTTTCGCCTCGGTCGACGACTTCAACGCCTCTTTTGATTTCAAAGAAGCGCTTGAGAAGGTCACCATTGATCTGACCCACGCTCATATATGGGATATTTCCAGTGTCGCAGCGCTCGATATGGTGGTTTTGAAGTTTCGCCGTGACGGCGCCGAGGTCGAAATGGTCGGTTTGAATGCCGCTAGTGAGACAATCGTTGATAAACTGGGGGTCCATGACGAGCCAGGCGCTCTTGAGCGGATGATGGGGCACTAGTGCAAAGCATCAAACAAAAGACACTGATATGAAAAACATTCTCGCCTTTCTAGATGGTTCTAAATACTCGCAAAGCGTTTGTGATCATGCTGCATGGATTGCGGTTCGCGGGGGTGCCTCATTAGAGCTGTTACATGTGCTGGGTCGTCGTGAGGGCAACTCAGAGACATCAGACCTCAGTGGCAGCATTGGACTCGGTGCCAGAACTGCGTTACTCGAAGAGCTGGCCGAGCTGGACGGTCAAAAAGCTCGACTGGTCAATAAGCGTGGGCGTGCCATTTTAGATGACGCGACTGATCGTGTGCGTGCGGCAGGCGTTGAAAAAGTATCTGCAACGCTGCGCAATGGCCAGTTTATCCGCACTATGCAAACGTTTGAAACCGCCGCTGATCTGCTGGTCATCGGCAAGCGTGGTGAGGCATCAAACTATGATATGGATCATATTGGTTCCAACCTGGAGCGAGTCGTCAGGGCCACCCATAAGCCAGTGCTGGTTGCATCGCGCTCTTTTGAGCCGATTAACAAAATGTTGATCGCGTTTGATGGTGGAGCAAGTTCAATTAAGGCGGTTGAGCAAATAGCGTCCAGTGATGTGTTCTCGGGGCTGGACTGCTTATTGCTCACTGCGGGTGCTGAATCTGACAAAATATCAAAGCGAATGGAAGGTGCTGCCGCGCTATTAACCGATGCAGGTTTTAGTGTGAATACAGAAGTGCGCGCTGGTCAGGCAGATGAGGTCATTACTAAAGCAGTTGAATCTGAGAATGTCGATCTACTGGTGATGGGAGCCTACGGCCACTCCCGCATCCGAAACCTGATCATCGGCTCTACCACCACTGAAATGGTTCGATCATGCAAAGTACCTGTGATGTTGTTCCGCTAGGTATTAACCATAAAAATAATCTTTGGTTTTGGTATTGATAGAATTGGCCGATCTAATGAAGGGTAATACTGCGAAACTATTTTGAGTAGCGGTTCACTTTTTCGAGTTTTTCGATTAAAGCGTGTCGCCTGCACATGTTGTATAGATTCTTTATTAATCCAATAAGGTAGTTCGAGACGATGAGTCTTTACACCACACAGCATAGGGATTTTGCAGAGCAATATTTTGCAAAACATTATGCCAACTCCAGCTGCCGCAGCGCTTTTTTGCTTCCGTAATTTACGTATGAGCAATCAAGCCATTTCCGAGTTGACTCAGGTGAGCTCGCTAGTTGAAGCAATTTACTGTGTAGATTCATATGATGAACTGTATCAGTCTATTCTGCCTATTCTAGAAGAGCTTTTCGCCACCGACAGGATCAGTGTTTTAACCTACCATGTAACCCGTCAAAAGCTTGAGCTGGTTGCTATGTGTGAATCTGATAGTGGCAGTCACAGTACAAAAGAGGCGGCGCTGACAGATATTGAGAAATATCACGCTGAGGTGCGGTCACCGGTCATCTGTTATCCACATGAAGATGGAGTAGTTGTTGCCGCTGGCACGGATGTCGAAATAGTGCCCGAAATGCACATGGCATCCGCGATAATAACGCCTGTATGTGTACGGGGGGAAGTTGTTGTCACGGTAGAGCTGGCGTCCCGCTCTCAGCGTTATACTGCAGCTGATGTATGCAGACTAACGCAATTAATCACAATAGTAGACATTGCAGCAAATCGATTGCAACAGGCAGAGAAGCAAGTCGTGTTGGTGCAGCGTCATCAGCTTTATGCTGAACATTTACAGTGCCTGAACACGTTGGGTGAGAAATTATCGCTGGTATCTAGCGTCGATGATGCACTAAATAGAATCGCCGATTGTGCAGAAAAATTAGTTAATGCTGAGCGGGTCAGTTATTGCGAGCTTGAGCCGTGTGGTACGAAAATGCGTATTATGGCACTAGTGGGAAAGTGTGATGATGCGGCGGGGCAAGTTGTGCCACTGGAACTATCCGGTCTTGCAGATGTACTTGTTGAAAACCAGCAACGCTATTCGACAAATTTACTTGAATCAAAAAGCGAGTCACAGCGAACGTTAGCCAAAAGCGGGCTTAATCACGTCTGGTCTTTTCCGGTGGTTTGTGATGGAGTGACCAAGGGTGCCTTAAACGTAGCGGCTAAATCTATTGATCTGGAATCCAGTGATGCCACGTCTGTTTTGGCAACACTCTCGCGCTTTCTCGGATCGACTTTACAAAGAGTTGATGCGCAGAACGAAACACTCAAAGTAATGGGTGAAGTCGAGCGGCAAGCAAAAACAGACATGCTAACCGGGCTCCCTAACCGTACAGAATTTCATCGTCGAGTAAGAATGGAATTACTGCGCGCAGACCCACATGAGGCCAACGTTGGCATTTTGTTTCTGGATCTTGATCACTTTAAAAACATCAATGACACACTTGGGCATGACGTTGGGGATGAGCTGTTGTGTCATGTGTCAAGAAGGCTTGAAAGTCTTTTAGAAGACAGTGATACCGTTGCCAGAATCGGAGGTGATGAGTTTCTTATATTACTGCATTCTATTGAATCGCATGAAATGTTAAATGAATTCGGTACCAAACTAATTCGTGCAGTCAGGCAACCGTTGCAGATTGCTGGCAGAGCGCTTGAAGTCGGTGTCAGTGTAGGGGCCGTGTCGTTTCCGGCTCACGGAGAGAGTGCTGAAGAATTGATCAAGCATGCGGATATTGCCATGTACCATGCTAAAGCGCTTGGTCGCAATCAATGTCAGGTATTTAATGATGCATTGGCAGCGTCAGTGAGTCGTCGGGTGAGGCTTGAAGCATTACTTCGCGAGGCCATTGCAAACAATGAACTGTCTCTGGAGTTTCAGCCGCAGTTCGATTACTTAACAGGGAGAGCAACGGCAGTTGAAGCATTGCTGCGATGGAATCATCCTGTTGAAGGTTATGTTCCGCCAGATGAATTTATTTGTATCGCAGAGCAGTGTGGAATAGTTCACCTGCTCACTGATTGGGTGCTGGAACATAGTCTTGACGCGGCAAAGGAATTTAGAAAGTTTGAACCTGAGCTGCGCGTGGCTGTGAATGTCAGTGCAAGTGAGTTTAACAGCCACAGTGATTTGTTTGACCGGGTAGGCCGTGCCCTGGAGCGTTCAGGATTGCCTGCAAATGCGCTGGAGCTGGAATTGACTGAAACGGCTTTGTTAGCAAATCCGGATCATGCCAGCGCGTTGATCAGGCAGTTCAGCGCGGAAAATATTCAATTGGCAATCGATGATTTCGGTACCGGTTACGCGTCATTAAGTTACTTGATTCAGCTGCCCATTAATACGATAAAGATCGATAAGTCCTTTGTTTCCGGTATTGAGTCGGATGTCAGCAAGCAGTCTGTCGTTGCGGGCATTATTACCATCGCAACCGGCATGAGTTTATATTGTGTCGGTGAAGGGGTGGAAACCATTGAGCAGTTTAATTGGCTGGGTGCTCGGGGTTGTCACTCAGCTCAGGGTTTCTTTTTGAGTAAGCCGGTATCATCAGATCAGATTCCTAACGTCCTTAAATTGCTAACCCACTATGATAAAGCAGCCTAAAAGTGTTTTATCTTAGGTAATTTCAAATATTAAAGTGAGCGCTGATCAAAGTCAGATAGAAAGCCTGACAAATACCTGACTGCTACGGCTTAAATATTGGATTTTCACGGCGAGATATCCTGTCAAAAAAACTGCAACAGGAATTTACAGCTTCCCAGGGAACGACAGCATAGGCGCGATTATTGTGCTGATGCAGTCATAATCACAAGGGCTGCATGCCGCACCCGCCTTAGCCGTATCTATTTAGTACACCAGCTGACGATATGGCGACACGTATGTTTGCACTGAATTTGCACTACTGAAGACTAGTCGGGCAAGTTGTCACTCGCCCGGAAGTTCATATTGGTCCTGGTGTAGCCTGTGTTAAATAAAGTATCGAATCGCCTTTTTGGTGTGGCCATAGCGTCCCTGGTGATGTCTGCCTGTGGTGGTGGTAGTAGTGATCCCAATGCTGGCCTGGGTACGCCCGGCGAGGCGAGAAGTGTTGATGGAGCCACTGAAACTGACTCCGGGTCTGCCGTTGCAGAAGGTACTGAGACAGCCGAAGCCGACGTCAACGAATCAAAGTCAGATGCAGATGATATCCAGAATGATGCGTTTGAAACTATTACCACACCAAGTGAATCGGCTGCGTTCAGTAAATTTCAGTTGGATAATACGCTGTACACCAACAATGTGTATGACGGCCGGCAATTGGATGCAAGTAACAATTGGGAGCTGATTTACTACAACGGAATTCAAGACTACGTTCGTTGGGAGGTACCAGCGGTGCTGCGCAATGATCCTAATCCTTGTGTTCGTCCGCAAGCGGCACAGCCGTTGTCTCTTAGCTACCGGTTGACGTCACGTAAAGATTCACCGACAGAGCGCAATACGTTTGTTCGCTCCTATCCTGCAATGGTGGTCGGCACAATGGGCGGTCGTTATGAGTCATGGGGAGTTGAATGCGGCCAAACGCAACCGTTCCTGTCTTCTGCCAAGCGACACGGTGGCTCACCAGTGTATCAAATGGAGACCGTCGCCAATGCCACTGGCTTGCCAGTGCTGGCAGGTGAGCTTGACTATGATATTCGCGTATCGGTAAAAGCTGATCTCAATAGCGAGTCAGCGAGTAGCGGGATCGCCAACTTGTTTATGGATTCGTACTGGCACGATGTTTCAGATGCGGCTTTGGTGCCTGAAGAGAGTCTGGTAGATACGATAAACGGCATCAGCTCTGACTACACTGAAGTCTGGAATTTGAACATCTGGTTTGATTACCCGCGGTTTGAAGGCCGTGCATCATCATGGACAGGTGGTTTCAAAATAGGATCGCTAGAACTAAATGAAGGTGGCAACTTTGACGTCTACTTCAAAATAGAAGGATCTCGCGATGGGCATATTCCCCGCTGCAGGCTCGGCACAAATGAAAACTGTTTTCTCTATATCGGGCTTGTTGCAACGGATAGTGCTGCAGCTCGTGATGGCATAACCGTTAACTACACAGAAATTTCGAACTGGATGCTGTCACCGGCGTTTCGCGATCTTTTTCTCACCGGCGCTTTTGAATCTGATACTTCTGCGGCTAAAGCCTATGAAGCATGGCGTTTAATCGATGGTACTGACAACGACAGGAATCCAGATCCGGCAAAGCGTGGTCCCAGATTTCCGGACAAAAACCACGTCATTGGTGGAATTCATCTTGGTAGTGAGCTCTGGTACAACCCGGATGCGCAATCAGCGTCGATTAAGTTCGATACATTGGGTGTTGCGGTTGAGGGTAAAGGTGAGTTCGGTCGTTACGTTGACCATAACAGATAGGTATTGCGCACGTGAAAGTTTTATATAAAACACTGGTATATACGGCGGTAATCTCTGCGCTGGCGGGTTGCGGTGGTTCTGGTAGCGGTTCATCTGATACCGAAACTCCGAAGATCGGATCATCAGTACAGAGTGATGATATCAATGCCGGCACAGGCGCGGTCACAGGCGGTGAAGAATCAATATCACTGAAAGGCGCCCCAGGAGTTGCCGCCGCCCACGATTTCAGTATTTCAAATAGTGCTTTGACAGTCGGTGACATGAGTATTAGCTATCAGTTCGATGTTACTGATACTGCCGGTGCAGCGATTCCTCTAGACCAGTTGTCAGTAGCGCTTGAAGTGGCAGCCAGTGGTAGTTTTGAAGACAGCTATCGTATGCCTCTGTTTGATATTCGTGAGACAGAGGTTGAAAAAAACAGCGGGTATTTGTCTCTGTCCGCGCGTAGTGCGGCAGCAGACCTACCCACTGGTAGCTATATCGCGCGGCTTGTGGTCAACCCGAACTGGCAATATTCGTTTGATTCTGTGCCACAAGGCAGCAATGACAGTCAGCCGTTTAGGTATATCGAAGAGCGGGATTATAGTAACAACGCCAGCAATACTTTTCAGATTACGGTAAGCAACACCACTGAATGTGTTGAAGATGCCTTTGAAGACAACGACAGTATCGGTGATGCGGTTGCCATTCCATCAGGTGGGCAGGTAAGTGGTTCGCTTTGCCTTGACGATGTAGATTTCTATTCAGTTGTGCTCGAAGCTGGAGAGAGCACATCATTAACATTCGACTACACCGATAGCCGCAGTAATCCGAATCCTGCGACTCGCTATGTTGTGCTTGATTCAAACTTCAATCGCGCCGGTCAGCCAGGTGTGGCGCGGGAATCCAATCGAATTGTGATTACCGCGAAGAGTGCTGGGCAGCACTATCTGGCGCTCTATGGGCAACGTTCAAGCTACCGTATCACGCATGCGGGTGGACTCCCGGATGATCAGATCAACGACAGCCTGTTTCACCCGGAGTCTATGCAAGGCCCGGCAAGTTGGTTGTACGGCAGTGTAGCCTTACATCGCCTTGCGCTCTCTGAGGTATTGCTCAAAGATCAGGCGGTTAGTTGTGGTCGTATCTCGACGCAGTTCCAGGACGGGCAACCGGTGTCATACGTAACCCCGCAGCACTTTGCCGATATCCATGAATTCAGGTTTTTATCGGGTGGAGATTACCTGGTGGATGGCGAAAGACACAAAGGCTGGCATATTCTGGATGGCGACATCAGTAATGGTGATTGGTACCGCAACGGTTTTCCAGGTTACGCTGAAAAAATTGCGAGCAATAGCTGGCGCTACTGGAGCACAGACGGGCTGGCATACGTACAGTGTACCCTGGAGATAAATCAGTAGTGTACTGTAGCGGGCGTTTGCACAAAGCACCTGATGTTGTTTGAAGCAATAACAATCCGGATAAATAGCCTTTCCTGATCGATAGATTGTACGATGCGGGTAACGCTGCATATTAGTGCGAGTCGGTTTATAATCGGTAATTTCCAGTTGCCTTCGATCCGCCTTATGATCAGATTCCCCCGCTGCTTGGTGGTGCAAAGCCTCCGGGGTCATCTGTGCTCCCGCGATCAATCCGACTGCTCGAACCCACAGAGCTGGTTGCAGATTCTATGAATGCTGTGCCCTGGAGATACCAGCTCCTTATTTATTTTTTGAGCCCGATACTTGTTGTCCTGACCTTGTGGAAAGCGTGGCAACACCGAAACAAACGCTTTGCGGTGCAGCGCCTGGGCTATGGCTATCAACGCCAGTACAGCAAGCCATTGTGGATACACTGTGCGTCCGTAGGCGAAGTCACAGCAGCGTTACCATTGATCAGGCGTTTAAAGCAAGATAGTCCGCACACCACAATATTGGTAACCACCACCACACCGACCGGCGCTGATACAGTTCAACGGCAACACATAGACGCAGTGCAACACGCCTTTCTTCCGCTGGATACCATAGCTGCTGTTAAAAGATTCTACGCAGCGCATAGTCCGTCTGCGCTGATTTTAATGGAGACAGAGCTGTGGCCGAATCTGATTAATGTTGCGGATCAACAGCAATTACCTGTGGTCATTGTCAATGGTCGTTTAAGCCGCAAGACCCTTAGCACTCCTGATTGGTTTAAGGTGGTGTACCGTCAGGCGCTGTCGAAGATTACTTCCATTCTGGCCAAGTCCGATCAAGATGCATACGGGTTTGAACAGCTCGGGGCAGATAAAGATAAAGTCTCAGTGGTGGGTAATATAAAGTTTGCGTCAATACCTGCAAATAACGGCGACTATCCCTGCGATATTAGTAGATCATTCTGGCTTGCGGCATCAACGCATGAAGATGAAGAGCTACAGTTATGCACCGCAATGATAAAAACAAATCAACTGGATAAGCTTCTCGTCATCGCACCTCGTCATCCTGAGCGCAGTGCAAAAATACAGCAGGCACTGGTCGCCTTGGAAATTAGCCTCGCAGTGCGAAGCCAAAATCAGGAGGTAACAAGTGATACTCAGGTGTACCTAGCTGATAAGCTGGGTGAGATGAATATGTGGCTAAGCCATGCTGAAGTAGTGTTTATGGGCGGCTCACTGGTGCCGGTCGGGGGACACAACCTATTGGAACCAGCTGCTGCTGCATGCCCAATCGTTAGTGGGCCACATCTGGGCAATTTTCAAGAGGAAGCAGACATACTGATTGCAGTCGGCGCGCTTCAACAGGCAGATACCGCGGACGAGGTGATCGGCAAAGTGGCAGAGCTGTTATGTATGCCTCAGCTCCGGTTACAACAGGGGGAGGCGGGACGTAAAGCCATACTACATAAGGCTGATGTTCTGCAGCGCTACATTGATGCGTTACGGCAGTTGATACCCATCAATTAGGGACTGCCAGTT
>CALGJU010000006.1 GCA_937928685.1 uncultured Granulosicoccaceae bacterium | reverse complement strand
TGCTTTGATCTTCAATGCATCTTCACCGATCAACACCACCGCACTACAACATTGAGATACCACTTCTTTTAGTGGCTGGTAGTCCGCGTTTTTCCCCCGCCCACCAGCAATTAACACCACCGGTGAAGACATACCTTTTATTGCACTGACAGTCGCGCCCACATTGGTGCCTTTTGAATCATTTATCCAACTCACGCTGCCCGATTCGCACACCAATTCGGCGCGATGTGGCAATCCGGTAAAATTGCTAAAGCCACTTGAAAAGGTAGCGCTCAGATCATTCTTTTCTGCATCAATTAACACTGACGTCATGGCCATCGCTGCCAAGGCATTTAACAAGTTATGCTCCCCCGCAACCTTTATGTCATTCGCCGGAAGCTCAATAACACCGTCACCCACCAGCAGCGAATTATTGCCACCTTCAGTAATAAACCAGTCACCTTTCTTTGATCCAAAGTTCACAGCGCTTTCAAAATCTGACAACCTGGCTGGCAGCGTAAGATCGTCTTCCGCGTTATATACAATATGTTTGGCATTTTTATAGATACGGCGCTTAACCTCTGCATAGTCTTCAATACCGTTATACCGATCAAGATGATCAGCGCTGACATTCAATACTGTGGCCACCAACGGCCTAAGCGAAACAGTGGTTTCCAGCTGGAAGCTCGATAGTTCAAGCACGTATGCATCAATCGATTTATCTACCAAACTATCAAGACAGGCAAAACCTACATTGCCAATCACTTCAGCATTGATATTCGCAGTTTTTAGCAACGCCCCGGCCATACTCACCACAGTGCTTTTGCCGTTTGAACCCGTCACTGCCAACACCGGCTTATCAACTACCCGTGCAAAAAGCTCAACGTCACCTATAATTTCTACACCGGCATCAATAGCTGTTTTGAATATTTCATTTCTCACTGGAACACCAGGACTTACGATCACACAATCAAACTGGCAAAGTAATTCAGCTGTTAACTCAGATGTATGACTACGAACATTTTTTAGCAATGGCTCTTGCTTTGATAGTAATTCCAATCGATCAACATTGGTTTCCGCCACGTCGAATCGACCACCACAGCGGCTCAGATATCTAACGACAGACATGCCGCTGACACCAAGCCCGACAATCAAATGATTTTTATCTACGACAGCCATATCAACGAATCTTCAAACTGGCGAGTCCCACCAGCACCAATACAAACGTAATAATCCAAAATCGAACAATGACTCTGGGCTCAGGCCAGCCTTTTAATTCAAAGTGATGATGTAAAGGCGCCATACGAAATATGCGTTTTCCGGTGAGCTTAAAAGACGCCACCTGCAAAAACACACTGACCGTCTCCATCACAAAAACGCCGCCCATAATAAACAGCACCAGTTCCTGCCTTACCAGAACAGCTATTACACCCAGTGCAGCACCGATGGCCAATGCACCCACATCCCCCATAAATACCTGCGCTGGATAAGTGTTAAACCAGAGAAACCCGAGCCCCGCACCAACAAGACTTGAACAAAAAACCGTGAGTTCACCGACACCTGTAATGCCAGGTATGCCTAGATAGTCCGAAAACACAGCGTTACCTGTGACATAGGCAAATAGACCAAGTGCCGCCGCCACCATAACGCTTGGCATAATCGCAAGACCGTCCAAACCATCCGTTAAGTTGACAGCGTTGCTGGTTCCGACGATGACAAAGTAGGTAAACGGAATGAAAACCCAGCCCAGATAAATTGAAACATCCTTAACATAAGGCACCAATAAGCTGATTTCAGCAGTGCTGCGAGCGTTCATATAGATAAAGATCGCCGCTAAAAATGCCGCGACTGATTGCCAGAAATACTTAGACGAAGCAGACAAACCGTCAGAGTTCTTGAGCAACACCTTGCGGTAGTCATCGACCCACCCAATGGCACCAAATGCAGCGGTCACGAACAACACCACCCATACATGACTGACACTCAAATCAGACCAAAGCAACGCACTAATACCCACAGCGACCAGGATCATTGCGCCACCCATGGTTGGTGTGCCAGCTTTAGACAAGTGACTGCTCGGCCCATCGTCTCGCACGCTCTGCCCGATACTCGCCGCCTGCAACCAACGAATCATTATCGGACCAAACACCAGGCATGCCACCAGCGAGGTCAGTGCTGCAAAAATCGAACGCAGTGTAATGTACTGAATAACACCAAAACCATCGTTAAATTGCAGCAGCCATTCGGACAACAGAAGCATCATTAGCAGCATGCTCCCGGATTGCTTGTGGATCTTTGAAACCTTGCACACACCACGGCGACAACATCTTCCATTTTCATGGATCGTGAACCTTTAACCAGCACAGTACTATTCGGTTGCAGCTCACTCATGAGTGCATCAAGCAAATGATTTTTGCTTTCATACCAATCAGCACCATCACCGTACGATTGCACCGTATTTTTCGACAACTGACCATAGGCCAACAGGCGATCCACTTTATGATCACGTGCATACTCACCAATCAATTGATGTTGCTGCACTTCCTCTGCACCAAGCTCAAGTAAATCACCCACAACCAAAAAACGCTTTCCGCAAGATTCCGCAAGTACGTTGATCGCTGCACGAACCGAGGCAGGATTTGCATTATAGGTATCATCAATTAAAGTGATGCCGTCTGCCAGATGTATAAAATTGAGCCTGCCCGATACCGGCAACGCACTCGCAAGCCCCTTGGCAATCGTGTCAAGAGACAATCCTGCTGCGATCGCACAGGCCGCCGCAGCCGCCGCATTCTTTACGTTATGTTCCCCAGGCAACTGATAGTCACAATTTACTTGCTGACCTGAGTATTCGATTGTTATTGAACCATTGTCACAACGAGTCGCGACCACATCGCCGGTGCTACCGAAAGTGATCACGGTCTTTCCAGAACAAATCTCAAACCAGTACCCGCAGAAGCTATCATCGACATTGATAACGGCCGTTCCATTCGCGTTAAGACTCTTATATATCCACGCCTTTTCGGAGGCAACCGATTGAGCATCACCAAAGCCCTCAAGGTGTGCAGCACTGGCATTGGTGATGAGTGATACATCTGGTTGCACCAACTCTCCCAACCATTCTATTTCACCCAGATGACTTGCGCCCATTTCAACTACCGCGAAATCATGATCATCAGACAAACCAAGCAGTGTCTGCGGCACGCCAATTTCATTGTTGTCGTTAGCACGAGTGAAGTGCACCCTACCTGCCTGATTAAAAATGCTGGCCAGCAACTGTTTCACTGTGGTTTTACCATTACTGCCGGTAACACCAATCACGGGCTTAGAAAACTGCTCACGCCATAATTTAGCGAACAGCCCGAACGCTCGCCGACTGTCAGACACAAGCAACTGTGGCGTGTTCGTATGAATTTTTATTTCAGTGACAATCGCGCCAGCGCCTTTGTCAATTGCCTGACTGACAAAGTCATGACCGTCAAAGTTGTCACCACGTAAACAAAAATATAAATCGTTTGCAGCCACTGTTCGAGTATCGGTGCTGTATCTACTCACCGAGCAATCAGCGCCCAATAACTCACCGTCAGCAGCATGCGCCAATTGCAAGAGCGATAATGACTTCATGCGATTGCCCGCGCGTAATCGGCAACGACGGCACTGTCACTAAAAGGCAGGCGCTGATCACCCACCAGCTGATAATCTTCATGCCCTTTACCGGCGACCACAACAAAATCACCGTTACCGGCCTGACTCATCGCCAGTTCAATAGCGGCTTTTCGATCACGCTGAACGATCACATTATCAGGCTCTTTAAAACCGCCGAGTATCTGCTCAACAATGACATCACCGGATTCACTACGGGGGTTGTCATCGGTCACCACACAGACGTCACAAAACTCCTCTGCAATGGCGGCCATTATGGAGCGCTTACCTTGATCACGATCGCCACCACAACCGAATACCACCACCAGCCGTCCTTCACAGTGGCTTGAGATTGACTTCAATACTGATTCAAGCGCGTGCGGGTTATGGGCGTAGTCAACAATGATGACCGCACCATTATCTAACCTAGTCGACTCCATACGACCTGGCACCGGCTTGAGATCAGTTAACGAGTTAATGGCCAGATCAGGTGACACACCAAGCGCTACAAGTACTGCAAAGGTAGCGGCTATATTTTGCACATTAAAACCACCCAGCAAGGCACTTTTCACCGGGTATTGTCGACCACCGTACTCAAGCTCAAAAGAAAGCCCAGAGGCAAGGTGCTCTATATTCTGATAACGAATATGATTGCCATCGTGTTTCGCCCTACCATAACTAAACAACTCAAGCTCCGGCAGACGCTCCATTAACAGAGCTCCAAACTCGTCGTCTGCGTTAATCACAGCAGCACGTAGTTGAGGCTTATAAAACAGAGACTGTTTGGCTTCACGGTAAGCCTCCATATTGCCGTGATAGTCCAGATGGTCGCGACCGATATTGGTAAGCACAGCCACATCAAAAACAATTCCACTCACTCGTTTCTGCACCAGTGCGTGTGAAGACACTTCCATTGCAACGGTCTTTGCGCCTTCGTGCAACATGCTAGCGAGCGCTGATTGCACAGCTACTGCGTCAGGTGTGGTCAAGCCTGTCGAATGCATGGCATTTCCAAACCCCCACCCGAGCGTACCTAATACACCACAACTCTTACTATTAACGTTCAACGCCTGACCTAATAAGTGACAAACGGACGTTTTACCATCAGTGCCAGTAACGCCGACCACATTCATCATGGCTGAGGGCTGTCCGTAGTAGCGACTGGCAATTTCACCTGCCACTGCGGTTAAATTTTCAATTTCTATTAGCACAACAGACGCTGCTCTAAGCGCTGTGCTTTCGTCATCACCGAAGCGCTCATCTGATCTGTTAATTAAAATCACACGAACATTCTTACTAACTACCTGTTGTAAAAAATCCAGCCCGTGAACGGTCTCTCCCGGCAACGCTATAAAGAGATCATTGCCCTGGACTTGCCGGCTATCCATATGTACGCCGTCAATCTTGCAATCATCCGCAGAAGACACTTCTACCAACCCATCCAATAGAGCAGACAGACTCACAGAATTGCGTAAACCGGACGCTTGAATGGAGACGCCATTCTTCATTGCGCTTCACTTTGCGTAGGCTGCGCATTCATCACCTGAGCGCCGTAAACCTGCCGACCATCCGGATTTACATTTCGTAAACGCAGAGCACCCGCCATAATCTTTGAAAATACCGGAGCAGCAACCTCACCACCGTAGTAACGACCTTTGGGCTCAACAATCGCGATCACCGCCACCATGGCGGGATTGCCCGCCGGCACCATACCCGCAAACTGCGATATGTAGCGATCATCTGCATAGCTTCCGTTTTCAGAAATATGCGTAGTACCGGTTTTTCCTGCGACGGTATAACCGGGAATACTCGCCGCCTTACCGGTACCACCACTTACTACCTCTTGCAGCATGGCTCGAACTTCACGCGCCGTCTGTTCACTGAACACACGTTCTGAACGCGGCTCATTGGTAAGCTTTTGAAAAGTCACTTCCGGCATCAAACCATCTGACGCCAGCGCGGCATAAGCACGCGCAAGCTGCAACACAGAAGTTGATACACCATAGCCGTAGGCGACAGTCGCCTGCCGTACCACCGACCATTTTGAGAAGTGCGGCAGCTTGCCAGATACAGCGCCTGGAAATTCAATCAGAGGTGGCCGCCCAAAGCCAAGTCGGTCAAACGTATTCCAGAGTACGGCTTTGTCCAGCTGTAGTGATATTTTGCTCGCACCAATGTTGCTTGAGTTTTTCAAAATTCCGGTAAGCGACAGCTCGCCATAGTTTTTATAATCCCGCACAACATACTTACCCACATTAAAACGTCCAGGGGCAGTATCGATCGCATCGTTTAAGTCAAACTCACCAGCTTCAAGGGCCGCGGCAATGGTAAATGGCTTAATCGTTGAACCCGGCTCTAACACATCTGTTACCGCGCGATTACGTTTAATTCCACCCACACGTTCTGCAAAGCGATTCGGGTTATACGAAGGCTGATTAACCATTGCCAGCACCTCACCCGTTTTGGCATCAAGCACCACCGCAGAGCCGGATTTTGCACCGTTTCTTTGCACCGCCTGCTTTAGCTCACGATAAGCAAGATATTGAATTCTCTTATCGATACTCAATACCAGATCACGCCCCGGATTCGCTTCAGACACCAGCTCGATATCTTCAATGGCATCGCCCAGTACATCAGTGACTACACGCCGCTTACCATATTCACCCTTTAACCAATGATCGAAAGCCATTTCCAGACCTTCCTGACCCTGATCATCAATATTATTAAAGCCGAGCACATGCGCTGTGATCTCACCACTGGGGTAATAACGCCCGTATTCGCGTTGAATATTGACGCCTTTTATCTGGCCACGGTCTTTGATCGCTTGAAGTGCCTTGGCCGTTCTGGGATGCACGTGTCTACGCAGGTAGATGAATTCGCGCTTGTTCTCTACGCCTTTATTGACGATGTCACGCAAGCGGTTCGGATCCATCTCAATGGCGTAGCTCAGCAGATCCATTTTGTCGCTGTATTTAATCAGCTCCTGCGGATCAGCCCAGATTGAATCTATAGGCGTGCTTACCGCCAATGGCTCACCATTGCGATCAAGTAGCATGCCTCTGTGCGCAGCAAGCGGCAATGTTCGAATCTGCCGCACATCGCCCTGCTTTTGATAAAAGCTTCTATCAAGTACCTGCAATTGAAAGGCGCGCCCGACCAACACCAGTGCAAGCAAACTAAAGAAACCGAGCACGACCACGCGTCGCGTTCCAAAGCCCGAATTCACATTCGCTTCATTAGCGGTAGCAGATGACTGCCGGAAACTCATTTCAGTACAGTCTCAATTTCATCATGATCAGGCATACGCATGCCCAAATTTGATGTGGCAATTTCTTCAATGCGTCCGTATCTCGCAAGCGTACTTTCTTCGATCTGCAATCGACCCCAATCAACATTGGCGCGATCAATCGCATCATTCAGCACCCGTGTTTTCTTAAACAACATGCGACTGTTGTGCTTGCTGTAAATCACGCCGAGAGCAGTCACCATATTCAGTACCACCAGACAAACCACCACCATTCGAAGACCGCTCATGCCACTTTCTCTGCGATTCGCATGATCGAGGAACGGGAACGGGGGTTTGAGCTGACTTCTTCACTTGAAGGCTTGACAGAACCACCAATGCGTTTGAGTGGCCATAGGGCCTCGTCAATCACCACGGGTAAACCACGTGGTAGCGCCGCCCTGTTATCCGGACCACGAAAAAATCGCTTAACAATACGGTCTTCCAATGAGTGGAAACTAATCACCACAATGCGACCACCGGGTCGAAGCAACTCCACGCAGTTTTCAAGCGCCACTTTCAAATGATCCAGCTCTCTATTGATAAAAATTCTCAACGCCTGAAAACACCGCGTTGCCGGGTGCTTGTGTCTTTCCCACCGCGGGTGAGCTGCCTTAATGAGTTCAGCAAGTTCAACCGTGTCTGTAATCGGCTTTTCACCTACCGCCTCAACCACTCTTCTGGCAATACGCTTTGCATAACGCTCATCACCATAATCGCGAAACACTTCTGTTAACTCTTCTACTGACACTGTCATCAACCATTCCGATACCGGCTGCCCGCGAGACTGGTCCATTCTCATATCCAGAGGGCCAGACTTATCAAAGCTAAAACCCCGCTCAGCCTGATCAAGCTGCGGAGAGGAAACGCCTAAATCAAACAACACACCATCAACCTCACCCTGCCTATCGATACGAACGACTTCATCCGCCATTTCGCTGTAGTTAGCCCGCACAATGGAGAACCGCTGATCATCAGCGTAAATCTCTTTCGCATGGGCCACGGCCTGAAGATCACAATCAAAGGCCAACAACTTGCCGCCTTCACCCAGCCGATCCAGTATGTGACCCGAATGGCCGCCACGGCCAAAGGTCGCATCAATATAAAAGCCGCTCTGCTTTATGTTCAAAGCATCTATCGCCTCTGAAGGCAGTACAGCGATGTGTCCCGTCACAAGCGAAAGCCTATGTGGAGTCGCTCTGTACGCGACTTCAAGCTTTCAATCAGCTTTTCATTGCCTTTCTCAAAGGTTTGTAACCAATTTTCTTCGCTCCATAGCTCAAACTTTCTTCCATGGCCTATCAACACTGCATTTTTTTCCAAACCCACTTCCTCTCGGGAGGACTGCGGGATTAACACTCGTCCACTGCCATCCATATCTACTTCATTGGTAAAGGAGTAAAGCAATCTCTGAAAATCACGAAATTGATCCGACTGATCTTCCACCTCTTCCATTTTCCGTTCGCACTCCAACCACTCGTCATAGGGATAAATGGGCAGACACTTATCCAGTGGATTGTATGAAATCACCAACTTACCGCCACACATCTCTGTTAGCTGGGCACGGTACTTCGCCGGGATCGCAATGCGACCCTTCGAATCAAGCGAGAGTGTGGTTTTGCCCAGAAACATTAATAAGTAATTCGAGTGCGTTTTGCTTGGATTTACGCCACTGAGACCCACTTCTCCCCACATGACCGCAAAGTAACCCCACTGTATCTTCAGCAGCTGCAGTTTTCAAGTTACGGACGGTATTTTTACGGGTGAAATTTACTTTTAAGACAATGAGTTAGCGTCAACTGCACATCCAGCAAAAACTCCCATCGAACTACATGCAAATCAAAAGCTTACAGAACAGTTAGAAGAATTCACTTGAATAATAGGGAGGAATGAGGTTCGAGTAAGTCGCTCCAGGAAAACGTCTACCGATACCTGCATCGGGTGCAAAAAAACGCCCGGCAACCCGCACACCCATCCGACTCCAGAGAAGCCGGATAAAAGCGGGTAAAAAAGAATTAAGTGGAGAGCCAGCCGTAAGCCGGGTTCTGTCTTAGACAGTCATTCATCTTGGACGTACGTCACCATACGCCTCTAGCGATCTACCCGGAAGCATCGTGGGCCACGACATTGCTTCCCTATTTGATCTTGCTCCGAGTGGGGTTTACCTTGCCACTGAATGTTGCCACCAGCGCGGTGCGCTCTTACCGCACCCTTTCACCCTT
>CALGJU010000005.1 GCA_937928685.1 uncultured Granulosicoccaceae bacterium | reverse complement strand
TACCTCTTGAGTGCAAACTACACCCCAACCACCCTCGGCTTTAATACCACGTAAGGCTGCTTCTTTCTGCGGGTGCTGGTGACCAATGCCAGTACAGTGCGGCACTTGATAAAATCGGTTAGGCGCTGTCACCGGGCCAATGGCCACAGGCTCAAACAGAATACTGAAATCGTTGGCGTTTTTGTCAGTGGTGGTCATCGTCTATTTTGCGGCTATGAACGTACCGACTATAATGACACCCGTAGTTAGCACGCGCCAGACCCGTGTCAACAGCCGGGTCATTAGAACACGTGCTTACTGTTTTGGGGGTTCTTCGTTTTGCGTCTCATCTGCCGCTTCAATTGCGATCTCTGCCCCCATAGAAGTGATGTTGCTGGTCACCACCACGTGTGGTGCAGAATCTTCCGGTGCCACATCGTAGGTACGCTGTGTTATCCGGTAGATTCCATACACACAGATCAGCGACATCAGGACAGCGATAGTGATAAAAAACCAGTGTATGCCGTAGCGCTCCATAACAAAGCCCACCACAATAGGCCCTGTCATTGCACCGCAACCATTGATAAACAAAAAACCACCTGAGGCTGCCGCCATTTGGTCATATTCCAGGTAGTCGTTGGCGTAGGCAAGCAACAGGGAATACAGCGGGCTTGACGTGCCCCCTATTACCAGCGCAATAATGATAAGCGATATATAACTATCACCCACAAAAACAGCTCCCAATGCCGTCGCTGCACCGATCGCCGTCACGGCAATAATCAGGTAACGCCTGTCCAGCCGATCAGACAGGTATCCTATCGGGTACTGGAAGATCAAACCGCCTAAAAAGATGGCGGTCACAAAGTACGATACTTCAGCAATAGACAAACCGCGCTGGGTTGCATAAATAGGCGCCATGCCGAACAACACAGAAAACGTACCGCCGAGCATCAAGTTGCCAAAGCTTGCCAATGGTGAGGCCTTGATTAATTGTCGAATCGTCATTGCTGTTGCCGTTTCATACAGCGGTGCTGGCGATGTTGACAACAATATGGGTGCAAACGACAAAGACACCAACACGGTAATAAGAACAAACAAGTTATAGCCCGCCGGATCCGCGACGTTCAGCAACAACTGACCCAGCACAATACCGCTCATCTGTACCATCAAATACAGTGACAACGCCTGACCACGGTTCTCAACGGTGGTTGAACTGTTCACCCAGCTCTCTGCCACCACATAGATACCTGAAAAACAAAAACCAACCACCACACGCAGAAACATCCACGCCGCCGGATGCACCACCGCGGCATACAAAATAAACGCCGCTGACACTAACGAGCCAAGTGCCGCAAACACTCGTACATGGCCTACTCTCTGCAATAACAGCGGCGCGACTCTGGAGCCACCCAGAAACCCCATAAAGTAGCCCGCCATGACATAGCCCATGGTCGAGGCGTCAATATTTTCTATCGAGCCACGCACGCCAAGCAAGGTACCCTGCAATCCATTGCCTAACATCAGCAAAAGCATGCCGAGCATTAACGCCCATGTATTTTTGAGAACACTACCCATTGATATGCCTTATAGAACAGCGAACTTATACACCCAATTTCAGGATTCTCGTATTGAAGTTTTACGCCATTGCTGCAATGTCACACAGACCGGAATACCACTGAATAATCGCTACACCAACCCCGCCAGACACTTATCGAAGCCCTGGGAAACCCGACGCGTCAGCGAGTGGCAAGCCCAGCGCGAATCTATGCCAATCGTTCAGTCACTGCAATCGCAAAAGAATAAGACAAGGCATAATCCTCCAAAATTGCAAAGCGACCCGTCTTACCAAAGTGACCTGACGACATATTTGTTTTCAGCAACAGCACATTGTTATCTGTTTTGACTTCACGCAGTTTCGCCACCCATTTGGCAGGCTCCCAATACGTCACACGCGGATCAGACACACCTGCCGTGACCAGCATCGCGGGATACTCTTTGGCTTCCACGTTGTCGTAAGGCGAGTAAGCTCTTATGTTATCGAACGCAGCCTTACTTTCTATCGGGTTACCCCACTGTGACCACTCACCCGGTGTTAATGGCAGCGTGTCATCGATCATTGTATTTAACACATCAACAAACGGCACATCGGCTATCACCGCGGCAAAAAGGTCCGGCCGCATATTGACCGTCGCCCCGACCAGCAAGCCGCCCGCTGATCCCCCATTAATCACAATATTACCTGCAGAGGTGTACTGGTGTGTAATCAATGCCTCAGCGGCGGCAATGAAGTCTTGAAAACTATTGATCTTGCCTTCCAGCTTGGCCGCCTCATACCAGTCACGCCCCTTCTCTTCGCCGCCACGTACATGCGCTATAGCGTAGACGAAACCACGCTCCACCAAAGACAAGCGGTTTGATGAAAAGCCCGCTGGCACACTGCTACCGTATGATCCATACCCATACAACAGACACGGCGCTGTGCCGTCTATGGCGGTATCTTTGTGGTGCAATAGTGTCACGGGCACTTCAGCACCATCATGCGACACTGCTGTCATGCGCCGCGCAATGTAGTCTGATATGTCATGGCCGGACGGAATGACTTGAGTTTTTAACAACGCACGCTCACCACTTGCACAATCGTATTGCCATGTCTGCCACGGCGTTGTGGGAGAGGAGTAGTCGAACCTGAATTGACTTACCTCGTATTCCAGGCCTGCATCAAGTCCGAGGGAGTACGCTTCCTCTTCAAAAGCGACTTCAGAAACCAGCCCATCATTGCCAACAAAATATATAGCGGGCAACGCGTTTTCAACCGCCAACCACATCACCCAGTCTTTAAAAACCTCAAACGAATGAATCATGCGGCCCGGCTTGTATGGCTGAAAATCAGACCAGTGCTGTCGAGCCGGTGTGGAGACCTGAGTTGTAGAAAGCTTAAAATCTTTTGCGTTATCAGTGTTGCTTAAGATAATAAATTGATCGCCTTGATGGTCAACGCTATATTCCAGCCCCTCTGCCCGTGGTTCAATTACCCGGGGCACGGCCTCAAGATCATTTAAAGGTATAAATAACACCTCGTCCTGATCATTCATGCCAGTAGCAATAAATATATATTTCCCGGAACGGCTGGTATACACCTCACAGAAAAATCGATGATCTTTCTCGTGGTAAACCAGTACATCTTCCGCTGGATCAGTGCCTAGTTGATGTCGAAAAACTTTGCTCGGTCGATGATTTTCATCGACCCTGGTATAGAAAAGTGTATTGCCGTCAGCCCATGCAGCGCACTCAACATCTTCAATCACAACAGCACTGTCTTTAGCCTTCACAATATCGCGAAAATACAAGCGGTAGTATTCAGCACCAGAGGTATCACAGCTCCAGGCCAGTGTTTTATGATCAGGGCTGTGTTCAATCATTCCATGATCAAAGTATTCATGAGCTTTTGCCTCACTATTGATATCTATCAATTGCTCTTCCTCACCCCCATCACGGGCAGTGCGAAAATACACTGGGTGCTCACCGCCTTCAACATACCGCTCGCAATACGCATAGGGACCGTCTTGCTCTGGCAATGACTCATCTTTTTCAAGGATGCGCCCACGCATCTCTGTGATCAGCTCTATTTGCAGCGCCTCTGTCGGCTGAAGTGCTTCAGCGCAGTATTGATTCTCAGCCGTTAAATAGCATTTGATCGGATCGGGCAGTTTTTCAGGATCCCGCATGGCCTCCTGCCAATTGTCTGCCCGAAGCCAATGGTAGTCATCTGTCCAATCAACACCGTGAGCACTGTTTTTTGTCGCTTGTTTGTCCGCCACGGGGGCATCAGCGGGTAGTTTGATTATCGGTTTCAATTGAATCTCTGGTCTGTTGTAGCGGTCGACATATATGACGGGATATCCATTCGTGAAGGTATCACGCGGCAGGATGAATAACTATCAACCTGACGGCAAGGAATATTGAACCGCTGATCACGATGTTTACTAACGCAACGCTTTACGCGCTAGCTGCACCCGAGTCATGCCCATGCCCATGCTGTTAGCGAAAAGAACATCGCTGCAAAAGCACGCGAGGCCTCCGTGCAGCCACACTCATCAAGTAATCACCCTGCTATTATCGGCGCTGATAAATTGAGTGACTTCTAGGCTGACGAGCACGCCTGATCCATTCGCTACCGCGTCGGGATTCCTCTGTGCACAGTCGAAGCGAGCACGGCAGATATGTGATTTTTCATCTTATGCACGAAGGGTAATGATGTAGTTGGTTAATAAAGTTGGTAACAAACACGGCTGTAAACCCACTACCCTCGTCAGCGCAAAGCTTTAATATTCGAAATAGTTGGTAACTTTTTAGATGCTGCTAGCTTGCAAATTCAATAATTCATGCAAATATAGTTGGTAACCTGTAGGGCCGGAATGTGCCCATTGCCGTCATTCGACGATTACACATCTACCCTTGCTCCTTCTTGCTCCTTTTATACATTGCCTGTCCATGTCCATGGTGAATTCGAAGGACGACGGCATTGCGCCGTCGCGCTCAAACTACTGCTTCAGTACAAAGTTACAATGTTACTGACTGCTGACCGTCGCTCCGCTACCGATACGACACTCTTGCCTGTAAGGCACAATAGTGCCAACACGTGCACGAGTGTAGTAATTTGCCTGATTTTGATTCACTAGCTCGCCAAATGATTGTTGTATGTCTGGCACTGTTACCGGCACGCTGCGATCCCTGCGGATACCGTCCGGCAGAGTGCCTGTGCATCCTGCAGCAGGACAATCAAACTTCAATTGTCCGTCCTCGATGTACCAAAGCCCATCCTCGATGATTGGCACGCCACCGAAAGTGAATGACGCAGCGTAGTTATAAAATACGGAGGAATATGTACCGTCTGTGTACAGATTTACCTGATGTGTTGATTCCACGTCGCCGTCCCAGAGTGCTATGTTTTCGCAATAGAGATCGGTATTGCCAGATATGTCCCAGCTTACCTTTTCAAGGCTGAGTGGATTGCCGTCTATCGGGTTGAGGTCACCAGGTAGCGCGTGGAACACGGACTCACTGCGAACATTGCAGCTTACCCTTTCGGTTGGACTTGCATAGCTCAAGACATGAACTAAACCTTCGTATTCATAGTCAACAAACGCGTAAGGCAATGTGTAGTCGGGTGCAAGTACTAGAGAGCCGTTGTTATCGAAAGTTGCAGCACGTGTAGGGCGAATTATTGAATCGTCCTGATTCCGACCACCCTGATTGAAATATTGTGTCACCACCGTGTTGCCGTTAGCGTCTTTAGAAATGCGTCCGACGAACTCTGCATCTGATTGTGACCACCCACTATTATTACGGTTAGGTTGTTGTTGGTAACAGGTAAGTGATTGGTTGTTCTCAAAACTGCGCAGATAAGCATCGTCAAAAAGAGATTCAACCAGCGACTGTACCGGCTCCCGTGCCAGCGCATCGTTCATTGGTATAGCTGTCCGTTGTCCGGCAAGTGCTTCTGTTACAAAGCAACTTCGCAGTTCAGCATTCACCCATGCCCAACCATCGCCATCGTCATCGATAACGTTGTCGTCACTGCAACGCACAGCGCAGTATTTTTCATCGTAGCTTGTAGCTGCACTAGCTAATGGATTGAGGCGCCACCCGTTTGTTGGCGGATTATCTCCGGCGTCGCAGATCAAAGCAGTCGGTTGGCTACTCTCTGCCTGAACGGGAGGGCAGGACTCATTTGCAACGGGATTCCAACCCCAACCGCCCTGGCTCGCTGCATTGCTGAAGTCACAGTCATTGGCATCATCGTCGCGTCGCTCAAGAGGTGCGCAGGAGGTCGATGTGGTGGAGTTCCAGCCCCAGCCGTTGTTTATAACTGCATTCGTATAGTCGCAACTACCTTCGGTAGAAGTTGGTGCTAATGGCGGGCATGAACTGCCTGTTTGTTCGTTCCATCCCCATCCGTTCTGGCTTGCAGACAGGCTGTAGTCACAACCGTTAGTCGGGCTGGTACCTTGGTCGGTTTGGACGATGCAGCTCTGTGCGTTTTCCCAGCCCCATCCATCACCATCGTGGTCAGAGGTACTGTATTGGCACTGTGGGGTTGCAGCTACCGCTGATACGCTATAAAAGTAAACAAATGCTAAAACGGCTAACAGCTGCGGAATGAATATTCCCGTTCGAGGTATTGCTGAATACATCATGTTTCTCCTGGCTATGCAAGAATTATATGTCATGACATATAAAAAATCAATTGTCTGCGTCGATTAACGGAGATCCAATTCAATTTGTGGTCAGCTCAAAACACAGGATGCCTGTCCGTTTGGATGAACCAGTTGCCACCACAGGTCCACTTACTAAAGGTGTTAGCCTCACATTGGGAATCACCCTTCAAGAAGGCGTGCCGGAAGGTTCGTTTCCCTCACTATTCGGACTGGCTGATGAAACCTTTGATTAACCTACAACATTGTAATTCGCAGGTTCTGAGTGCCCCTACATTGGCAAGCAGATACGCCAGTTGGGATATCTGTGGACTGTATGACATTGATCTAAATCAAGCTTCATTCTATGAACCCTGTCTATAGGCAGCAAAGTGCCCCTTGCAGTCATTCGTTCAGTATTCGCACTTTTCGAATATCAGCAACATACAGTTCAGTATCTTTGCTGTTGGTTAAGCTGTTTCAGGCGAAGGTCGGCTCTCTTACGCCATTTCAGCAGCATCGACGATCGGCCCAATTGCCTCTGAAGTAGCTCGCAATCTAAAAGTAAACTA
>CALGJU010000004.1 GCA_937928685.1 uncultured Granulosicoccaceae bacterium | reverse complement strand
CCGCGTATATCTCGTGCACAAAAAATGGATGCTTTGTCGTCGATGGCGAACATAGCAGGCTACCGTGCGGTTATCGAAGCAAGTAACAACTTCGGACGATTCTTTACCGGACAAATTACTGCCGCCGGCAAAGTACCGCCTGCAAAAGTGTTGGTGATTGGAGCAGGCGTTGCCGGACTTGCAGCCATTGGCACCGCACAATCACTTGGCGCTATTGTTAGAGCATTTGATGTGCGGCCGGAAGTGGCAGAACAAATTGAATCTCTGGGGGCCGAGTTCTTGTTTCTCAACTTCAACGAGGACGGTGCCGGTGATGGTGGCTATGCGGCACCCTCAAGCCCGGAATTTCGTGAAAAGCAGCTTGCTTGTTTTCGTCAGCAGGCGGCTGAAGTTGATATTGTTATCACCACGGCGCTAATACCGGGCCGGGACGCGCCCAAGCTGTGGTTAGAAGATATGGTCAAGGCAATGAAGCCAGGCTCAGTGGTGGTTGACCTTGCGGCCGAACGCGGCGGCAACTGTGATCTAACCCAAATGGATAAAAAAATAGTTAGCGACAATGGCGTAACTATTATTGGTTATACCGATTTCCCCAGCCGTATGGCTGCGCAGTCATCAGAGCTTTATTCAACCAATATTGCCCATATGGTGGCTGACCTCACACCGGAGAAAAACGGCCAAATTAACCACAACATGGAAGACGATGTTATTCGCGGTGCAACGGTAAGCTTCGCCGGTGAAGTTACTTTTCCACCACCGCCGCCCAAAGTGTCAGCCATTGCAAAGCCTGAGTCGGTGCGTGCCCCCGAAAAAACTCCAGAGGAAATCAAAGCTGCTGATGCACTTGCCGCCAGGCGGGCCGGTTGGCGACAGATTGCGTTAATAGGTGCAGGCGCTGTCGTTATGGGGCTTATCGGTCTTTATGCGCCCGCAAGCTTTATGCAGCATTTCATTGTATTTGTGTTGGCTGTATTTATAGGGTTTCAAGTAATTTGGAATGTTAGTCATGCTTTGCATACGCCACTCATGGCCGTCACCAATGCCATATCCGGCATTATTGTATTGGGCGCTTTGCTGCAGTTGGACTCAGGCAATAGTGCGGTAACGCTGTTTGCCGGAATTTCGGTATTGATTGCCACTATCAATATTGTTGGTGGTTTTATGGTTACGCGGCGGATGCTGCAAATGTTTCAAAAGTCTTGATTGGAGTTATATAGATGACACTCACCCACGAACTCCAAGTCGCCGCCTATATCATGTCGGCCGTATTGTTTATTTTATCTCTTGGCAGTTTATCTGATCAGGAAAGCGCTAAGCGCGGTGTCTGGTTTGGTATTATTGGTATGGCGATCGCTGTACTGGCTACAATATTCGGCCCTGGCGTCAGCGTGGGTCCCGTGTTGCTTATCACACTGGTCTTAGGCGCGGTAGCGGGTGTGATAGTGGCTACCCGTGTTGAAATGACCGGCATGCCCCAGCTGGTGGCAGCCCTTCATTCGTTTGTGGGATTGGCCGCTGTTTTTATTGGTATTAATTCTGATCTCAGTCCGCCACTGCACTTGTTACCTGCAGAAAAAGTAATCCATGAGATAGAAGTGTTTATCGGTGTGTTTATCGGTGCAATAACTTTTACCGGTTCTATTATCGCTTACGCAAAACTAGCGGGCAAAGTCGGTGGTTCAGCATTGATACTGCCGGCTCGACATCTATGGAATCTGTTAATTGTTGTGGCCTGTCTGGTGTTGTTGGTGATGTATATGAACCATGCCGGTAGCTGGACACTTTACTTAATGATGTTACTGGCCTTTGTGTTGGGTGCGCACCTTGTGTTGGCCATTGGTGGCGCCGATATGCCAGTGGTTGTATCGATGCTTAATTCGTATTCCGGGTGGGCCGCTGCTGCCACTGGTTTTTTACTTGGCAATGATCTCCTGATTATCACTGGGGCTTTGGTTGGCTCATCGGGTGCTATCCTTTCTTATATTATGTGCAAGGCCATGAATCGGCATTTTTTGTCGGTCATACTAGGGGGTTTCGGTGGCGGCAATGGAGAGCAACAGGTTATAGAAGGCGAACAAATCGCAATAGATGCCGCAGGTGTTGCCGCAGCGCTTGAAGAGGCAGACAGCGTCGTTATCGTACCGGGTTACGGAATGGCGGTAGCGCAGGCACAGCAATCGGTATCTGAATTAACCCGTCGCCTGCGCGCAAAAGGCAAGCAGGTACGTTTTGGCATTCACCCGGTTGCGGGAAGGCTGCCGGGCCATATGAATGTATTACTGGCTGAAGCGAAAGTGCCTTATGATATCGTCTTGGAAATGGATGAAATCAACGATGATTTTCCTGCAACCGATGTGGTTATCATTATTGGTTCTAACGATATTGTTAACCCTGCAGCACAAGAAGACCCCAACTCACCAATAGCCGGTATGCCGGTGCTCGAAGTTTGGAATGCCAAGCAGGTTTTTGTATCAAAGCGGGGTCAGGGTACGGGCTATTCGGGTATCGAGAATCCGTTATTTTACAAAGAAAATACCCGCATGTTTTACGGTGATGCCAAGGCATCACTTGACTTGCTGTTAGCGAAAATAACGTAAGCTAAGCGTGGGCTGCGGGCTTAACCTCTTATTCGTCAACGTTGGAGAGAGGTTGGTTAACCCTTGCGGGGTTTCTGCAAGGGACACTTAATAAAAGCAGTTGAGCGATCAGTGCAACTGTTAAAGGCGCAATGAATAACAGAATGGGTTAAGGGTTATCGTAAATGACTACGCCCTTCAAAATGACTTCAACAATACAACTTTTAGCCTCTTCGAACTGCTCGTCAGAGAGCGGTTTGTTATTGTTTAGCGCGATGATCTGGGTATCGAAATCTGCATAGTGCTGAGTACTGGCCCAAATCATATACAATAAATATTTTGCATTTACCGGGCGCATTTGACCGCGTTCAATCCAACGGTTTATCCAGACCTCTCTTGATTCTACCCATTGTTTTAAGCGCGTATTAAGATGCGTTTGAATTCTTGAACCACCGCGAGCCACTTCATTCGCCCATACCTTGGAACCATTTGGGCGAGTTCTTGATAGGTCCATTTTCGCGTTAATGTAGGCAGTTAGTGACTTGGCGGGATCGTCAAAATCTTCAAATTGCTGTGATGCTTCCAGCCATAAATCAATAACATCTTCGAGAACGCGTTGATACAGCTTTTCTTTAGATGAAAAATAATAGTGAATGTTAGCTTTGGGCAGCCCCGCGCACTTGCCAATTTCCGTCACGGTAGCGCCATGAAATCCGTGTTTGGCAAATACCTCTTCGGCAACTTTTAGTATGAGGTCTTCGCCTTGCTGGCGGCGTTGTGCGTTTGAGATAGTGATCTGTTGTTTCTCGCGGGCAAGGTAGGTTAGATGGTGGCTTACTACAGGCGTCAAAGTGACTACCTCTGGCTAGAAGCACGTCATTGGTTAAATATATAAGCATATTCTACCAGATTTAATACCAGTGCTTGCAAGGCCAATAAGCCTTGATCCTCCACCCTGGAAATCTACGGGGTCACATTTTTATTCGCGACTTGTGCGAGCAATGCAAAAAACAGCGAATAAGGCAGAAATTCCCCGGCAGTTAGACGAGCTGAGTCACAGTGTGCAATAGATCGTTCCGTTAGTATCGCCGCCACCCAGCGACCAGGCTGTTGGTAATACTTTTTGAGAAGCCTTGTCGCTATTACTATCCAATAACTACGGGACGAAAGTTATGTCTAAAGATCTGATAGCTCTGAGCAAGCCAAAATACTTCACGCGCACTTTGATCGCCGCTTGTTGTATGTTCGCCATGCAGTCTAACGCTCATGCATCCAAGAACCGCATCTTCGTCTCGAAAGCGGGCGATGCAGTTATCCGAATCGCTGACACTAGTGGTATCAAACTCACGGTATCGTCTGGTGATAAGGCCGGTGATGTGATCTATACGCTTGAGGCTGATGGCAACACAACAAGTAAAACTCTGTCTGGTGTGACACGCAATGTATATATTCGCACCGGCTCTGGAATGGACTCACTAGAGCTAAGCAACCTTGAAGTTAACAAATCATTAAGTATATTTACCGGAGCAGGCTCAGATAGCATTGAATTCTTCGGCTTGACTGTAGGTAGAAACATGACAGTCAGAACCAACAAGGGCGATGATGTTATTGCCGGATCTTTTGTGAGCGTTGGTGGAAGAACCACTATTGTCACCGGAAACGATAACGATACTATTGAGATCGGAGCTATAAATACTGCACGTAACCTTTTTGTATCGACAGGCGCCGGCAACGACTTTGTCGATCTGGAAGAAATGACTACTAACGGCTCTACCTTTGTAGGAACCGCCAGAGGCGACGATGAGGTCGTGTTGTCGTTCATCGAAAACAGTAAGGCGTTTCGCCTGAACACAGGTCCGGGTAACGACAATGTCGAACTGACACATCTTGACTTCTCCAGCCATAGCAAATTCGCACTCGGTGCGGGTGATGATACATTGGAGCTCACCGAGTCTTCTTTCAGTGTGGTCAACCCGAAATTCCTGGGCGGTGTCGGTAACGATACCTTCGAAACTGAGCGCAATAACACCTTTGACAAGGTGAAAGCCACCATAGTGCAATTCGAAGAAATCATTGATGTTACAGAGCCCGAAGAGCCCCCGGTTATGACCTACGAGCTTTTTGGTGAAGGACCGGGTGGTGGAATCGTTTTTCAGCTGGATGATGCAGGCACCAGCGGCCTGGAAATTATGCCAATTGATTTAACCGGCGGTGGTGGCATTGCTTATGGTTGTGCAGGTACCAACGTTGAAAACGTAAACGATTCATCAGACGGTATCAACGATCCTCAGTCAGGTGCAGATAAAACTATCGCGCTATTGCAGGAAGGTTGTGCAGATGCTGCAATGCTGGCCAGCGGTTATAACCCACCTAACGGTTCAGATGGATGGTTCCTGCCATCAGCACCAGAGCTTAAATCCGTGATCGATCAGGGTATCATGCTGCCAAACCCGGGCTTTCCCTATTGGTCATCGTCTGAGCAGTCCGACGACAATGCGTATCAAGTGTTCAACACAACTGAAGTTGAAGTGCCGTCAAGTGAAGCTAAAACGCTTTCTGTCTCTGAAGACAGCCTGACCGTGGGCGTTGCTCCGGTCCGTGCTTTTGGTCCTGTGTCTGTGGCGAACTAGCCTGATATTCATGAGTACCAGGCTGGTGTTCTGAGTAGGCTGACGGGCTTTTCATAGCCGCTGCCGTCAGAGCCAGGTTAATAATACCGTTGTGGGTTACCGCAACGGTATTTTTCGACATCTCGCAATATTGTATTTGGTTTTGTTGCGAATATATCTGTAGCAGCGAGTGTCCTGATAGGCTGATTAATTATTTTTGGTGCCAGTATACCAGCCACCGGATGTAGATAAGCTCTCGGCCAGATCGCAGCACATCATGAATGCATTTCTGGCGGGTGTCAGGTTAGCTTGATTTTTACCGGCAATATCAAATGCCGTGCCGTGTGCTGGTGTGGTTACCGGGACAGGTAAACCTGCAAGCAGCGATACGCCTTCGTCGAAGCCCAATAGCTTGATCGCGATCTGGCCTTGATCATGGTACATCGTTACCACCACATCGTATTCACCGTCTCTGACTTTTAACCACAACGTATCGGCAGGAAAGGGTCCGGAAACATTGATCTGCCTCTCCTGCATTTTCTTTACCGCGGGGTTGATGATGTCAATTTCTTCGCGGCCCATCAAACCACCTTCACCCGCGTGCGGGTTGTAGGCTGCAACGACTATTCTTGGTCGGTCGTACCCTGCCATTTTAAGCGTGTTGTGCGCGAGTTCAATCGATTGGCAGATCCGCTCCTGGTTCAGCATTTCCGCTACGTCTTTCATTGCAACATGCGAAGTAACACGTCCGTTCCACATACCGCGGGCAATGTTGAATTCACTGGCGGCCGTGTCAATGCCAAAGTAGTCACGAGCGAACCCGATCTCATCCATAAACGGGTTGCCGCCCAAATGCATACTCTCTTTATTAAACGGCATAAAACATATGCCATCTATGTTTTTCTTCTCTGAAAGTTCGAACGCCATGCGCAGACCGGTCAGTGAGGACAGCCCTCCAGCAACGCTTACCTCAGCCAGCGGAACGTCTTCTATGCCTGGTATTTCAAGGTCAATATGCTCGACGGTCTGACTGGTACAAGTGCCGGTGTAAGCGGATACGTGATGTCGGTCAATTGTCTTACCGACTATCGATTCACCACGTTCAAGAACAGAAGGAGCACCAATGATCACCACGTTGGCACGAGCGCGAACGTCTTGATCAGATAATAATTTAACCATCAGCTCCGATCCGATACCGGCCGGATCGCCCTGAACAATGCCTATAGTTGGTTTAGTCGTCATGAGTTGTTGCTGTAAACACTTTTAATATTTTCGAAACCGGTATCAAGGTGTGCCTTGAGCGCATTTGAGCATGCGGATGCATCACGAGCCTTTAAGGTGGAGACGATGTCTGAGTGCTGGCTTAAGGTGCCGGCGCGGTTAACCTGTAGACGTGACGAAATAAAACGCGCACGCCAAAGCCTTGCGTTGTACATCCGGTGCGTATCCAGTAGAGCAGAATTGCCGGATGCGGCGACTATTGCCTGGTGGAACCGCATATCGAGTTGAAAAAAGGACAAGGCGTCATCGGGCTGTTTCTCTTTAGAAGATGTTCGCATCAATGTTTCCATTTGCACAATATTTTGAATCTCAGTGTCACTGGCATTTTCGCAAGCGAGTGCACCCGCTAACGCTTCCAGAGAGCCCTGGACTTGCAGCAGATCTTTTATTTCATTGAGGGAGGGGGCCGCTACCCGGGGCGGGCGGTTGGGCTCGATTTCTACTAAGCCTTCGGATGCCAGAATTCTTAAAGATTCACGTAGCGGTGTGCGGCTGATACCCAGGGCTTCAGCAGTCTCTCTTTCAGGAATTGCAGTACCGGGTTCCAGCTTTTCAAGCAGGACCATATCACGCAATTCGGCCGCCACACGTTCGGCCAGGCTTTTGCGCTCAAGCGGCTTTATTTCATTATCAGCCGAGTATTCGGGTTTAGCGGTCATTAAGGAGTTACGAGGTTTGCATTTTGTTGTGATCATTATACAGAAACAATGCTGTGCGTCCCTGTAGCTCCTGAGACGGATTTATGCCTTATAGCGTGCGTGCCTCTATAGTTTCACTCTATAATTCTGAAGTGCTCAAGGTGTTCAGTCGCGAGCTCGATACCTAAACCGGGCAGATTATCGTCCAGCTGGAGGAAGCCGTTTTCTGCTTCGGGATCACCTTTAAAAATATAGTAGAAAAGCTCATTTCCGATTTCTACATCGTAAACTGGAAACCACTCACTCATAGGGCAGTTAAAGTTTGCCATGGTTAAATGGTAGTTGTGCATTTGGCCTGCGTGCGGAATCACTGGAACCTGATATGCCTCCGCCAGGGCGTTTATTTTTTGCGCCGCGGTAATACCTCCTACACGATTGGTATCGTATTGAATAACACTGACGGCTTTTGCATCGAGTAACTGCTTGAAACCAAGCAGAGAGAATTCATGTTCACCACCTGAGATCGGAATAGGGCCTGCGTTTAGCTCTGCATAGCCTGCGATATCGTCGGCGATAACAGGTTCTTCCAGCCATCTTGGTTCGTACTTAGTAAGCTTTGGAATGATTCTTTTTGCGTAATCGAGGTTCCAGCCCATATAGGCTTCAACCATCAAGTCGCTTTCATACCCGACCACTTCGCGAACAGCCTCTACGCGTTTAAGGTTTTCTGTTACACCTTTTGTACCGTCTTTTGGTCCGAACCCGAAGCGTGATTTGAACATGGTAAAGCCCTTGTCTAACCACTCTTGTGCCTCGATTTGCATTTTGCCTAGATCGTCAGCATAAAGTTTTGAGTAGTAGCAGGGTATTGCGTCTTTGGTACGGCCGCCCAATAGCTTGAATACCGGCTTACCAGAGAGTTTGCCCTGCACATCCCAGAGCGCAATATCGACGGCAGAGATGGCGGTCATACCAACGCCTTTTCTACCCCAAGCGTGTGTGATGCGATACATTTTCTCCCACAGGTAGGCGATATCAAATGGATCGTGGCCAATAATCAACGGCGCGAGATAGCGATCGATGGTCTCTTTTATCAAAGGCGGGCAGAGCGCTGCGTTGCCAATACCTACCGTGCCGTCATCCGTTTCAACTTCACATACTAACCATTGATGAAAACGAAAAGAGTCCATGTTGTCACGACCGACGGACCCCATCTCCGGCAATGGATCGGATGCGTTGGTACAGAAGTTTTTCTGCGGTGGAACTATGGGGCCGGTCCATTCGTATAATTTAGTGCGAACTGAAGTGATTTTGGCCATGTTGTTTTTATTCCTCTTTAGCCTGCATAAGGATTCGGCATTCTGGTTCGGTAGTGGTAGTGGTAGTGGTAGTGGTAGTGGTAGTGGTAGTGGTAGTGGTAGTGGTAGTGGTAGTGGTAGTGGTAGTGGTAGGCAAGTTGTCAGTCACGCGTTGTCG
>CALGJU010000003.1 GCA_937928685.1 uncultured Granulosicoccaceae bacterium | reverse complement strand
GGCGATCAGCTGACCTGTTTAGCGAGATTTCCTCTGGCTGCCGAATCCTCATGAATAATGCAGGCTAAAAGCCTGCAGCGATGTCCATATCAAATGCATCGCCGATGCCGTCGCCAATGGCAGACACTTGATTTCCTATGTGCGAAACAAATTGGTCTGCGTTATGACTGCTTGTCACCTGCGTATGATTTACCATAAAGCGTGCTTTTCGAACAGCAGCCCAGGGGTATGCGAGACCTAGTGAGAACAGCACCATGAGAAGGTTCGTGAGTTCAAGCCACCATAGCTTTCTTATGGTTACGTCTGATGACAGTGTGAATTTACCGTCCAGTATTGTGTTGTTGAACTGGTAATTTCTTGTACGGGTCTGAATATAAGCTTTGACCAGCGTAAAGACAGGAATCATCAGGGTGTACATCAGCCCCATCATAATGAACACCACTGCTGAATCAGGCTCGCTTACATCGATTGAATCCAACAGGCCCATTTTCTTTGTTGTATATGTTACACCGAAAATAACACCAGCAATTAAGACAAACAGCCCGACTGATAAAAACGCCGCCTTATAATAAATTCGTGCGTATTTACCAGCTGTTATGCTTGTAGAAAATGGGGCGGTTCCGAATTCGCTTTTGTTGATCGTGTAGGCGTTTATTTTTCCAAATAACCAGGGCAGCATGGCGTAGACAGAAAAAAGTGTAACAGGAATCAGCGCAAAGGCCAGGCCACCATTGTCGAGACTCATTGGTGATTCTAAGCCCTGGCTGAAGAAATACATTGCACCGCCAATAGCTGCAGCAATAAATAGAGGTATCAAAGGAAAAAGCAAAAGGTATTTATAGAATGGCCATGCTTGGCCTGAGAATCCGAAGCGGACATTCCGGTAGCTACTCATGCGCGCATTAAACGCTTTGGAGCGACAAATTGCCCATGGGGCCAATAGTGAGAGTACGACATAGCCGGCTACCACCAGCGCCGGCGATATTATTTCACCGAAAGCGATGAGGCCTACAAGCCCAAGACCAATCAGGCTACCTAGTAGTAATTGCTTTCCCTTAGCATGGTATTCGAAACTGCTGCCATCTAGAACTGTATTACCGTAAAAGTAACGCCGGGAGCGCACTTTCGCCCAGGCAGAGTAGATATATAGTGTGCAAACGGTAAGTAGTATATTGACTATCCAAATACGAAAGTATTCAGATCCACTTCCAGTGAATTGAAGTCGATGTGTCGTGGTCGGGGTTGGTTGATCCTGCATGATTTACTCCTACTGCTTTACTTCCAGACGGCTCTATAGTCTGTGATCCGTCACTAAAGCTAATATTCTCCGGCTCACCGTTTGTGCGATGAGGTGTGCTTAGTGTGGCGGCAAGAATTAGGCATTCTGTAAATGCACGGCCGCAAGCAACCTAAAAGATTGGCACCACGGTTAAGCTGGAACAACCCCTTGACCCTAATGACGTGTTTTGAAATTATTACTGACGCTGCGCTGACAACTCCTGCAGTCAGAACAGGAATCTCCCAGTCTTACAATCCTTGGTCAACATCCAGTTTAACTGCCCACCAAGAGTATTGAATGAAGCCAAAGCTCTCACGGTTCGCTTGCAGTGAAAAAAAGTGTGATGTCGCGAGCATAGAGGCAAGTGATTTATGCAAAATGATAAATGTTTACAAATTTGTACCGATAAACCGCCCGCAGTTTGGAAATTATTTAGGAGCTTTAGGAAAATATATTATGAGAAGAAACAAAAATAACAGGTACAAAGCAATTGTAGTAAGTACAGGCATTCTATTCACATTTGTGCTCCAGGGGTGCGCGAGTACTGTACTGAAGCAGGTGTCGGAATCAAATAGGGATGAAACCGGCCAGTATGACGGAAACTGGAAAGGAACCATTAAAAGCACGGCAAGCAAGCAGAGCCTGGGCGGAAATTGGACATTGACATGTGGCGACAGGGCAGGCACTAACCTGGGTATAATTTCGGTTGTTGACGGTGTTGCAACAATAGGAAAAAGGAATATCTCTACTGCTTTTGTAAATCAGTCAGGAAAGTTCAGATTCGAAATTCCGATAGAGGAAGTTGCAGCGGCAAGTGGTACTTCCGACGCTACTATTTCAAACGGAAAAATGACAATTCTTATGTACGGATCTCTGGAAAGCGGAACTGGAAAGTACACACTGGGAATTGCACAATTTGGTAATAACGGCTGCTCGTCAAAAGTGGTGTACGAGCGCGTTTAAGGCCAACGCGGTTTAATTGCGGGGTCAGGGGTAGCTTCCGGCCCTATTTCGATAGGATACCAATAGTTCTTTTCACTCTTCGTTTCATATGATTTGCGACCAGAAAAAGCACCAACAATCGCCATCAGCTATTGCTGCGTTGGGCACCGACAAATAGCAGTGCGATTCACGACTTTCGCGAATCCTACATTGGATTTTCCTTCAGTTTTATAGCGCCATTTGAATAGTTAATGTCGTTAAAGCGTTTTTGCGTGTGCTTGCCAATTACCAGGACGTATTTTCGCGGAATTTCTACAGGGAGACCGGATATACTCTGTTGCCCAAGTAGAGCAGGTCGCAGCAATAGAATGCGAACAGCCTCTTTCCGTAGATGTACAAACTAAGTGGATGGCATCTATAAATTCAATTGAACCATATCAATTGATTACTGTAGCCATAATAAAATGAATTAGATAGTCGCCTATGAACACGCTTACGCCCGTCCTGCTTACCTCAGAAAAATTCCGTTTATATGGGGATATCATAGAAATTCCAGACACTGACCCGATAATGATCAACAGTGGAAACTGCGCAAGGTATAGCGATCTTGCAGATGTTGATATATGCGATAGCGGAAAAGCCGGAATCAGCTTGTTTGAAGCAAAGGCCTATTCTAACCCCGTTACGCTCACCTATGTTGAGCGCCACCCATTAGGTTCCCAGGCTTTTCTACCCACCTGTTCAGACAGGTATCTGGTGGTTGTGGCAGATGACATAGATGGGAAACCCGGTGTTCCCAAGGTATTCATGACAGATGGATATCAAGGGGTGAACTATCATCGCAATACCTGGCATGGCGTTCTGACACCAATCATTAAGCAAAGTTTATTCGTCGTAGTTGACTACATTGGCAGTGAGAACAATTTAGAAGAGTGCGAATTTGATTCTCCTTACCTTATTGAGTTTGGTTGAGTTGAGCAGCTCTGTGTAGAAGTACTTTTCAATTTGAACAATTGGCATATATAAAAAATGAATCCCGAAAGACTGTCTGTCCGTAAAGGCGAAGTGCCGCCTCAGCGCACATTGTTGGATAAGCGTGCCATCGTCACGGAGGCATATACCGTCATTCCGCGTGGCTCGATGACAGATATTGTTAATAGCCGACTGCCTTTCTGGGAAGACACCTTGCTCTGGGTGCTTGCGTCTCCCATAGCCGGGTTTTGCAGCACGTTCTCGCACTACCTTGTTGAGATGCAACCGGGCGGCGGCAGCAGCAATCCGGAAACGGAGGAGGGTGTTCAATCTACGCTATTCGTGACGTCTGGAAATGTAACCCTTACTGTAAATGGAGCAACTCACAAACTTGAATGCGGTAGCTTTGTATACCTTCCTCCCAGTGCAGAATGGACGTTGTTCAACACTGGTGCTCAACAAGCTGATTTCCATTGGTTTCGTAAGCCCTATCACTATGTAAAAGGCCTGGATGAGCCCGATATTATCGTTGTACAGGAAAATGATATTGAAGCGTACGTGATGCCTGACACCAATGGCGGTTGGACCACCAAACGGTTTGTTGATAAAACAGATCTGCGGCATGACATGCACATAACCATTGTCAGTTTTGAACCGGGTTGCGTCATACCGTTTTTAGAGACACATGTGATGGAGCACGGTCTGTACGTGCTGGAAGGCAAGGGCGTCTACAACCTGAATCAGGACTGGGTTGAGGTCGAAGCAGGAGACTACATGTGGCTCCGCGCGTATTGCCCACAAGCGTGCTATGCCGGTGGCGATGGCACGTTCCGTTATTTACTGTATAAAGACGTTAATCGTCATATGTCGTTTAACCATCGTTGATAACGCGGTGTTGCAAACTACTACCTTCGGAATCACCATGATTAACTGCACTACTCCTCGGGAAATTGAAGTATGAGCGCATATCTACTTGACTGGGTAAATCTGCTTGGACGTTGGGTTCACATGATTACCGGCATAGCGTGGATTGGCGCATCTTTCTATTTTATCTGGCTGGACAACTCACTTGAGGCTCCCAAATCACAAGCTGACAGTGATAAAGGGGTTTCAGGCGAAGTCTGGTCGGTTCATGGTGGTGGCGTGTATCACGCTCAAAAATATCGACTTGCTCCCGAACAGATGCCAGAGCATCTGCATTGGTTTAAATGGGAAGCCTACACCACCTGGATAACCGGCATGTTCATGCTGGCGCTAATGTATTGGTATGGCGCTGAAATTTATCTGATTGACCCAGGTGTAGCTGAACTCTCAAAACCTGTCGCCATAGCCATTGGTATGGCAGTCATTGTAGTGGGATGGTTTTCCTACAACTGGCTATGTGAAAGTGATATTGGTAAAAATGAAAATGACATGGCGGCTATATTATTTGTTGTGCTGACCTTGTTGGCATTCGCCTTATGTCAGGTGTTTAGTGGCAGAGGAGCTTATATGCACTTTGGCGCTATGCTCGGCACCATAATGGTCGGCAATGTGTTCTTCGTGATTATTCCAGGGCAGAAAGATCTGGTCCGTGCCAAAGAGGAAGGTCGCGAACCGGATCCTATTCATGGCATACGAGGCAAGCAACGTTCGGTACATAACACTTATTTTACCTTACCGGTCTTGTTTGTGATGATCAGCAACCACTATGCAATGACTTACGGGCATAAATATAATTGGCTGATTCTGGTTGCGTTAACGCTTATTGGTGCATTAATTCGCATCTACTTCGTGGCGCGACACAAAGGCAAAGCCTCAATTATTCCGCTTATCATTGCATTTTTGTTGCTGGCGGGAATTGTCACGGTGGTCGCACCGCATCAATCAGATCGATTGTCTGCAAAACTGGCTGGCCATGTTGAAATGAGTACCGTGCAGAGCATCATCACGGAACGCTGTAGTACATGTCATGCTAAATCTCCAACACAAGCCGGATTTCAATCACCACCTAAAGGAATTGTATTTGACTCAGTGGATGATATAACCCGTCAAGCGCAGGTTATTCATCAGCAAACGGTCATCACAAAGGCAATGCCAATCGGAAACTTAACCGCGATCACAGATGAAGAACGCGCGACCATAGATGCCTGGTTCGCTCAAATGAAATAGATGTGTCGAACGTTTCTGTCTAGTAGTGAGTTATTTTTGTGTAACGCACGATTTGGAATTGATCAAAAACATCAGGCCCAAAGTCTTTCCTAAATTGAATGGGACTTGTTAGTAGATCTTCGTAAGTGGCCAATTGCGGGACAGGTTTGCTTAAGAAGGTATTAGTCTGGATCTAAGACTGTATCTCCCTAATATCAATATATATGCGCATAATATATATTATGTTAAATCATAGTTGCGGCAAAATAAAGGAGCCGCTGCCCTTGTCATAGCTTGTACGAATCTGCAAAGATCAGGAAGTTTGCGCAGCAATAATGCGGAAGCTTGCAGCAATACTCCATACTTTTTGTACGACTTTGTTCGAGATTCGATTACGAGGTAAATATCACCTGACAACGGCTCTTCACCGGTGCGGCCAAAACCGGGCATGCGTTTGAGCATGTCCGTGTCACCTGCTGCTATAGATAGATCTGACTTCGTGATGGAGAGCTGAGTCATCGCAGCGTATCTGATTCTGCTGGTGCGCTATGGACTGTCAAGATCGAGGTAATAAATCATCACCGAAGTGCCGAAGACAATTCATCGAACAATTTTCCTACGTTCCAATCGTCTATGGCTTTACTTGCATACGTATCTGACTCGATCAGATTGGAACCTGACAGTGTGATTAAAAAAGAAGGCATCTCTGAATCATCACCAAGCACGTAATAGCTTGTGACTTCAGGTAGTTTCGAGAGCGCTTTGATCAACTCATACGCCTCCTCCAGATAATCTAATAACCACTCACACTCAACTGTTTTCCCACGACAAGTGGCCTCTACAGCAAAATCCACATCTTCGGTGAGTTTGTACATTTTCTGGTGCTTGGGATCCAGTTCTTCCGAACGTACTGGGGTTTCACTGCTACGCGTGATGATTTTTTTAAATACTTTCGCATTTTCGTCAGATGTAAAAATACATCGCCCTAATAGAGTAGTTTCCATAATCGATGACTAACCTCTGTCGGTTTTTTTCTTTTTGAGCGAACTCTTACCGGCAATGCTCTTCTTCTTTGAGCTCCTTTTCTTTTTAGATAATGCAATATTTTTCTTTGAGACTTTCTTTTTCGTTTTCTTCTTAGATGAAGCCTTTTTCTTTGACACCGTTTCCTTGGCTTTTTTCTTTGAAACCTTTTTCCTGACTGCGGTTACTTTTCTTTTCTTGTTTTTAGGTTTTTTCCGCTCCTCTTCAACTTGCTTTGC
>CALGJU010000002.1 GCA_937928685.1 uncultured Granulosicoccaceae bacterium | reverse complement strand
ACACCGGCAAATACCTTGGCGCTTTCTGCAATGCCGGGCAGGCGTTCATCGATGACTTCCGGCCCTAGGTGCATCAGGTTCAGGAAGATATGGTCTTTGTCCGGGCCGACACCACGACCTTCGTTTATTTCCTGTGTCATTGAACGGCTGACGACATCGCGTGAGGCGAGATCTTTTGCGTTCGGTGCGTAGCGCTCCATGAAGCGTTCGCCTTCGGAGTTGGTTAAGTAACCGCCTTCGCCACGCACGCCTTCGGTAATAAGTACGCCAGCGCCGTAAATACCGGTGGGATGGAATTGGACGAATTCCATGTCTTGTACCGGTAAGCCTGCGCGTATGACCATGGCGTTGCCATCACCTGTGCAGGTGTGCGCAGAAGTGGCCGAGAAGAAGGTCTTGCCGCAACCACCGGTGGCGATAACCACTTGATGGCCTCTGAATTCGTGTAAGTCACCCGTGGCCAGATCCCAGGCCATGACACCGCGGCAGACGTCGCCGTCCATGATGAGATCAGTGGCGAAGTATTCAATAAAAAATTCTGCTTTGTGTTTAAGCGACTGTTGATAAAGCGTGTGCAAAATAGCATGGCCGGTACGATCAGCGGCGGCGCAGGTTCGCTGTGCTGTGCCTTCACCGTAGTTGGTGGTCATGCCGCCGAAAGGGCGTTGATAAATTTTGCCGTCATCTGTGCGTGAGAAAGGCACGCCGTAGTGTTCAAGTTCAATCACCGCAGGGATGGCTTCACGACACATGTATTCAATGGCGTCCTGATCACCGAGCCAGTCAGAGCCCTTGATGGTGTCATACATGTGCCACTTCCAGTCATCCGGGCCCATGTTGCCAAGGGCTGCACTCATGCCGCCCTGTGCGGCCACAGTGTGGCTGCGGGTGGGGAAGACTTTAGTGATACACGCGGTGGATAAGCCTGCTGTGGCCATGCCGAGTGTTGCACGAAGGCCAGCGCCACCGGCACCGACAATGACTACATCGTGTTCATGTTTTATAACGTTGTAGGACAAGGTTATGCTCCGAACGATAATTTAAGAACTGAGACGATGCCTATTACCGCAAACAGCGCACAGATCATGGTGACCGAGGCAATGGTAATGACGCGTGTGTTGCGGTCTGCAATGTAGTCCTCTGCAATCACCTGCAAGCCGAGCTTGCCGTGGTAAAGACCCACGGTGATTACGAGTATCATCATTGCGGCATTAAACGGAGAGTGCATCCATGCAGTTAAGTTGGCATGTGACATTTGCGGTAATGATGCTATTGAGAAGCAAAACCAAATGGTGAGTGGGATTAACGCCACTGCGGTGAGGCGCTGTACCCAGAAGTGGCCAGTGCCACCGTGTTTATTTGACATTGTTAGGTCTCTTGCCTTTTCGGCGGTGTAGGGTCAGCGACTAGGCGGCGAATGCCACAATCCAGGTCAGTACGGTGAGGACGACGGCGGCGATCAAAGACATCATCGCACCCTGGTTTGCCTTGCTTACGTCAAAGCCGTACCCCATATCCCACAACAGGTGGCGGATGCCATTGCAAAAATGCGCGTACAGAGAAAAGGTAAAGCCGATCAGTACCAGGTAGCCGAACCAGGAGCCGAGCAGGTTTTGGGTGCCTTCAAAGGCTTCAGCGCCGGAGGCGGCTTTCGCCAGCACCCACACCAACAGCAGCGTGCCGATACTGATGACAACGCCGGTGCCACGATGCAAGACTGACATCATTGCAGTGAGCGGGAGTTTGTAAACTTGCAGATGTGGCGACATGGGTCGCGAATCTTTCCAGGCCATGGTGGTTCCTGCTTGTAGTAATGTTAGAAACTGGTGTCGGGTGGGACTGGAGGATTTGCTTAAAAATCGGTGCAGCGTCCGTTGCGTTCCCAGTCACCGTAACGGGTTGGCTCCAATCCTTTCGGGCCACCGTGTTCTTTTGATTTTTCAGACAGCTGATCCTTAGCTTCGTCTGCTGCTGCAGGTTCGGTTGTTGTTGAGTCGGACTTTTCGGTGGGCGACTCTTCTGTTGATTTGTTCATAGTGTTCGATATACCGGCCGGTCGTCTGAGGTACTCGTCTTCACATCTGGTGTGAAAATGGAATGCGGAAAACGGCTATGGTAAATAGCCAATGATAGCAAAGACTTGTGCAAACGTCGCCTCCGGCCAAAGAAAATATTGCTTCCACAAGCTGCAATTGCCGCGCCGCCTGTCGTTGGATTATGGCGGCTCTGGTACCATTGGCGGGTTAACTGGCCTACACTGGCTCGCCTGTGTGACGACGGCAAATGCGGGGATTTTTTGACGTTACGGTGAACTGTCGCGCCACTACCGAGACTAAGTCCGGCAGTGTGAATTTAATGTATCTGATGAGTGTTCAATAGATGAATCCAGAATGGCAAAACAAACTGATTTCTTTCGGTGCTGAGCTGAAGGACGGGGGGCTGGTCTATGCGGCCGCCACCGATGCACAAGATGTTCTGTGTACCTTGTCGTCTGACACCATTTTGCATGTCAGTGGCAATGATGCAGAGGCGTTTCTGCAGGGGCAGTTTTCCAACGATATATCGGTGCTTGAATCACCAGGTAGCCAGTTAAGTACCTGGTCGACGCCCAAGGGCCGTGTCATTAGCCTATTCCGAGTGGTTCGGGTGGCTGATGGCTATTTGATCAAGATCCCCTCTGAGCTGGTTGAGCCAGTGCTAAAACGGCTGCGAATGTACGTAATGATGTCAAAAGTGGTTATTGAGCCGCGAGATGATCTCATCGCTATTGGCATCGGTGGCGATGGTGCGATGAACGCGTTGGCTGAGCAGGGCATTGCAATGCCAGAGAACACTGATGATACCGTGGCTCTGCCGTCTGGCTGGATCACCCGGGTCAGGGGCGAGATTCCGCGCTTTGAGGTAATTGGTGATACAGAGCAGGTGGCTTCGATCTGGAAGCGAGTGGTGGATACCTGCGGTATGGCAAGTGAAGAGGCCTGGCGCTTGCAGAATATTGACGCAGGTGTTCCCAGTGTGACTGCTGTCACGACTGAAGAGTTTGTATTGCAGATGATGAATCTTCAATTGATTGATGGTGTGAGCTTTAAAAAAGGCTGTTACCCGGGGCAGGAAATCGTGGCCCGTATGCACTACCTTGGGAAATTAAAACGTGCGATGTTTCGTTTTCAGTATGAAGGTGAGAATGCGCCATCTGTGGGGGACGACATTTTTAAATCCGGTGGTGGCAGTGCTGCGGGTAAAATTGTTGATGCTGTGCTGGCATCTGGTAACACCTCAAGGTTGCTTGCGGTGGTGGCGATTAATGCGACCGCGGAAACCTTGTTTCTTGATAAAGAAGCTCAACAGCCTTTGCAGCTGCTGGAGTTGCCATACGAACTGCAGCAGCCTGAATAACGCGGATGATTAAGATCTATGATGCAGCGAATCACATTGATGCTCAACTCGCACTGGATGAACTGCTGGCAGCTGATATTGAGGCCATAATGAAAGGGCAGTTTTTGTCTGGTGGTGCCGGTGAGTTGCCGCCTTCCGGTCTGGTTACCTTGTGGGTGCTAGATGAATCATTTGAAGACAAAGCTAAAGCCGTTATTACAGAGTATGAGAATCGAAATCAATCTTGTGCACCGGCGCAGGATTGTGCCGGTTGTGGTGAAAGAGTAGAAGGTAACTTTGCCTGCTGCTGGAACTGTGGTGCAGAGCTGCCGGAAATATCTAAAAGCTTCTAGCTTTTATAAAGCCGCTCGCATAGTAGGGGACTTGTGTATCCACCCCGTCTCTACATCAGAATGATGCGTATTTCTAACGTGCTGACGTGCGTTGGATGCGCAAGAATTGCAAATCCGGCAGGTGTCTCCGAATAACTACCGCCAACTACAGCCCCATGACAAACCCGCCAGCGTGAGCAAGGGATAGCCAGTACGTAAAGTCACTCACGTACGCCCAAGAGTACTATCTAAATCAACACAGGAGCATAACTGAGCGGCTTGACGAGCTAGATATCCCTCGCTAACGCTGGCGGGTTTGTTGACCGGGAACGACGAACAAACACCCCGCAGGAAACCCGACGCGTGAGCGAGTGGCATGTCAGGTAGAAATTTCCAGTTCGCTTTACGAAGGTTATTTGCGTGTGGTCTGCACATCGCGGCGCTTGCTTATTATTCTTGCCTAGCCTTAAGCTTACCGGCCCTATAACTACCCGATCGACGCCATTAATAGCGAAACGGGCGTGCTTTAACGGTATATTAATACTGAAAAGAAGCTGTTGATACTCTTAAGTATCCGAAATCTTATATGAGAACTTTTTTAACTATTGCTCCTGATCATGACACCGCCCTCGCGATAAATCGCTGGAGCGGGCTTTGCTGGCCTGCGCTGGATCGCAAGATACCAGTGCAGAACTATCACATTACTGTTGCGTTCCTTGGTGATACTGATGACAACGCATTGCAGAAGTTATCTGAAATACTGGATGATTTCAGTCACCCGTCATTTGAACTTACGTTAAACGAGATAGGTTATTGGCCAGACTCTGATGTGCTGTGGCTAGGGCCGACGCATGCCCCCGATGAACTGAATGCGTTACATAAAAAATGTAAGCAAGCGGCGAATCGTGTAGGTGCACGAGCGGGCGGCAGGCGTTACCACCCACATATGACATTGGCGAGAAAACTTATCACCCCACCGGGGAGTGCACTGTTAGCGCCTGACTTTGTATTTAAAGTGGCTGCACTTGAGTTATGGAGTTCGGTGCGTGAAGCGAAAGGTGCACGTTACGATACATTGGCTAGTTGGCGGTTGAACTAAGCGATTCGTTGAAGTGGTTGCGGGGTAGCCGTTATTAGGTTTTGATTTGCAGCAGTGATCGCTATTTTGGTCCGTGATAAGCCTTGCAGTTCAAAATCAGAATTGTTGCGCTTTCTCAGATGTCATGACAAGATGTTTTATCTTGTATTTTGGAATGAGGGAGCGAAAATGAGACTCAATGTATTTCTGCTGGCTTTGGCTTTCGCAGGTTCTGCCTTCGCTCAAAACACTGTATCCATTACAGCAGAGATTAATGCTGCGCAGCAACTTTTGCCTTCGAGTGGAAGCTTTGGTTTTATTCAGGGGGTTGATGTTGCCATTGATGGTGATACAGCCATTGTAGAATCAGAGCTGAATAACCGTATTTATGTTTTTCAGCGAGGCGACTCAGGCGCATGGCAACACGATGCGGTGATCGTGCCCTCGCGTGAACTTGTCAGTAACGGTATCAAGAATATTGCGTTGGCGGGCGGTCGCGTGTTCGTTCAGGTTTACGATCGACGGGATAGCTTGTGGCATCTTATATCGTTTGCCCAAAGTGCTGGTGG
>CALGJU010000001.1 GCA_937928685.1 uncultured Granulosicoccaceae bacterium | reverse complement strand
CAACCCGCCAGCGTTAGCGAGGGATATTCCGTGCGTCAGACCGCTCTGGATTGAGTTTTGTGTTGACAATAGATATTGATCGCTTGAACTGGCGTGAGCGACTTTACGTGCTGGATATCCCTCGCTTACGCTGGCGGGTTTTTCATCGGGCTTCGATTGGCTGCAGTTATTGCTGTCGGTTTATTTTGGCGCTAGACCTACTGAGGAAGCCCGACGCGTGAGCGAGTGGACGTTCTGCCGCGATCTTATTGCTTTAACCACCGGTGGCTACTGGCTCGAATCAGAATGGTTTGGCTGCATTAGTAAAGCAGTAAGTTCTGCACGTCCATGGCTTGCCACTCGCTGACGCGTCGGGTTTCCTGAGAGCGGCGAACGCCAATTGACAACCACGAATGATCATGAAAGGTGGCATAAGCTGATAGATGCTGTTTAATGCGTCGACACTTACTGATTGTTTACGCGTTTTGTCCAGTGCCCGATCAATCCTGATCCAATAACCGTCGGCAATAACCACGCGATAAATGCCGGTTCGGTTTGAACGTTAACAACAAACACTGCGGTCACGGTGGCAATACTGGCACCTCCCATGCGCACCAAATGCAAAATGATGCGTTCTTTGCCTTTAGGCCAATGATCACCGCGTCTAAAATCAAAGTATCCAAAACACGCGGTGAACACGCCGAATACCGCCAGTGTTATTGCCATTGAGCTATCAGTGCTGAAGGTGACTATGCTGTATACCCCCATCAGTATGCCTACGATGATGATGCTGTTGGCTATCCACTTGTCGGTTGTATTTCGAATGCCGTCTTTTGCGACTGCCAGCCTCCAGCCGGTGTAGACGAGATAAGCGCTGAATAAACCGATAAAAAATAGAAACAGATTTTTTGTCAAAACCGACACAATAGCTGACGCGATCAGCGCGACTGTCATACCCAATACGTAGGCTTTTCCGCCACGTCTGTGCCACAGGCCTCCCTTTTTTGTGAGCAGTGCGGTAAGCATGCCCAGCACGGCAATTGAACCGAATATTATGTGTATTCCAATGAGTACGGTTGTCATTTTCCTTTCCTTGTTTTCAGCACAATGGGTAATGATATGCACTTTGATGCATAACATAGCGTGAAAAAACAAATTATGCAACAATGTGCATATGAGTTTAAAATTCGTTCTCCTTACCTTGTTAGATCGCGAACCTCGCACCGGCTATGATCTGGTGCGTACGTTTGAAACTGCCGTCGGGTACTTCTGGAATGCCAGCCATCAGCAGGTATACAGAGAACTGGGTGCATTGGCAGATGCCAGGTTGGTGAAATTTAAACAGGTAGAACAGGAAGACAAGCCTGACAAGAAGATTTATAGCCTCAGTAGTAGTGGACAAAAAGCACTGAGGCTATGGCTTGAGAATCCTTTAAAAACGCAGAAAAATAAAGATCTTCTGCTGGTGAAGCTGCTTAATGCGAATAGCGATAACCTCTCGCTTATGCAGGAGGAATTACAGAGAAATATTCACGATAGCGAGGTACTGCAAGCGACGTATCTCAAAATTGAACAGCGCTATTATTCAGCGAAACAAATGCGCTCTCTGCCTGTCGATCAGGTCATGATTTACGCTGCTCTGCGCAAGGGTATCTTGAGTATTGAGGCGCATCTGGCGTGGTTGAGTGAAGTTGATAAGTTGTTACGTAAGGCGTTTGATAAATAGCTTGTATGTATAGTTTCTGTGTTGGATGCACTCGCTTACACGCCGGGTTTCCTTGCGGGCATTGTTTGTCAGCGTTTCTAATCATTCAACTCTTTGATCAATTGTTTATACCCTGCTCGATAATCCGGATAGGTAAAGCGATAGCCCGTATCCAGTAGTAGTCGGTTAGAACAGCGCTTGCTACCGGCAATTCTCACTGGTTTGATCGGATTGTGTTGAGCATATTGTTTTTCGATTTCCAATTGCTTTGCAATATAAGTCTCTACCTCGTGTGCCGGGCCAGGGTTTGAATCACTTCCAATAATGATATCGGGCAGCGCATCTTGTTTTACCAGATGCACCAGGACAGCGCTGCAATCGGTAGCGTGTATGCGGTTGGTGTAGGAGTTCGAGCTCTCATCAGTACACTGGCCGTTGCGAACTCTATCAATCATGCGTGTGCGCCCTGATCCGTATATTCCGCTCAATCGCAGGCACGCGCCAATGTCAGTACTTAATGCCAGTTGTTCTGCTTGCAGCATGATCTGTCCATTAAAGCGCTTAGGTTGAGTAGCAGAGGTCTCATCAACGATAGATCCATCGTTTTGATGGTAGACGGCAGTGGATGATACGAATATCAATCGTTTAAGCTTTGATAGATCGCAAGCGGCAATTACGTTTTGCAGTCCGGTAACGTAGGCGTTGATATAACTCTGCTCGTCGAAGGACTGTGCAGCCAGAGAGTAGACAATAGTCTCTGGTGTGTGAGTCTGTAGAAAGGTAAGACTTTCCGGTTGCATAACATCAGCGGCGTACGATGGCAGCGAGTGGGGAAGCTTGTTGGTGTCCCGTCTAACCCCGAGCACTTCAATGCCATCCTGATGTAAGGTTATAGCGCTTTGAGTGGCAATTTTTCCGCAGCCTATAAAAACAACTTTTCCTTGCATTTCTTTTTACTCTTTTGATCATTGGCTGGTAGCGGGTGATCCACCAGGTGGTAATGACGAGTGCATCACATCGTCATTGGTTCCGGCTACTTCTGAAAAATTATCACTATTGCAGCGGTTTCACAAAATGCACAATCGGGGCTAAAGTCGGTGGTTTCTTAGCTTCATCATGTAAGTCTATGGTTTTGCAGGAGCTAGTGGTGATGAGAGTGGTTTCAACCCGCTGAATACCCCGATCCGTGTGATCGCTGCCGCGGATATTACGTATCTGTTCTGGAACACTGCGTTCTTTGAAAATCGGAGCAGAGCATGCGCCTCTTACTGTTGGCTGTGCCGCTGTTGCTTGCCGGGTGTCTGTCGGACTACGACTATGTTGATGAAACTGTAGACGTTACGGATAACCTTACTTTAAACAGCGACGTTGTGAAAACTAAATATAACCTGTCTACACCTGGAGTGGTGTTGGAAGGCAATGGCAATACCATTGATGGCAAGTGCAATACTGACTGCGTTGGATTGGTCATCTCTGCGGATAATGTGGTGGTGCGTAATGTGACAATCACAGGCTTTGATGGCGGAGTGTCTATTACGAATGGCGCGTCGGGTATTCGATTTGAAAACGTGACTGTGGCGGACAATATTCAACACGGAATATTTGTCGATAAAAACGCCAGTAGTTTTTCCTGCCGTAACTGTACTATTTCTGACAATGGTGCCATGGGCATCTACTTTGAATACAACACCCACGGTAATATTGTTAGCGATAGCGAGATCAGTTTTAATGGCTTTAGAGATAAAGACACGGGTAATTGGCTTGATACCCAGAAGAACAAAAGAAAAGACAAACGTGAAGGTATAGCGATTGACAGCTCGCAAGGCAATCTTATTGAGAATACTGACTTCTTTGGCAATGCATTAGCGGCAGTAACACTGTATAGAAACTGCGGTGAACGCGGAATTCGCCGTGAGTGGGGTGCTAATTACAATACCATTCGGGGTGGTAGCTTTAGCGATGATATTCTGATCGCTTCACGGCAAGACAAAGACCTATCGAAATGGAGTTGCATTGAGCCTTACGTGTATGCGAACAAATATGTGATGGACGATGCTGAGTTTAATGTGATTGATGGTGTCGCGCTCGAAGGCAATACTCGAGTGATTATCAGAGATGACAACAACCGGGTAACTGGTGTGACGGGTGGGCAATTGATTGCGCAATCAAGTATTCGTGATGCATTGCAGATGCCACTCACTGGTCTTGGCTTCAGTTATGTGAACAGTAGCTACCTGGGTGACCCGGCGTTTGTGGATCCCTGATTATTGGTAGTGACGTATTGATGTAAAGAGGCCGCACTTTGTGTGGCTTTTTATTAGGTGCTGATGTGTTCGGCGTGACGTATTCGGTATCCCTCGCTAACGCTGGCGGGTTTGCGTGGGGGCAGGTGTAAAAAAGGCCACACTTTAGGTGACCTTTTTTGTGGGCGTTTAACTACGTGACTTGCTAGCCTGCAGCTCTGGTGGCAGAGATGTTTCGCCTTTACGCTGCGGCAAGTTTCCGGTTTGCTTCTTTAAATGAGATCAGGCGTCGGGTTGCATCGTCCCACAAGGCCAGCCGTACACATTTGAAGCTCTCAAGAAAAGACAGGCGGCCGATTTCTTTCAGTTCCGGGTGAGCCTTAAGCACCTTCGGTAATTTATAAAAAGGGATTCGACTGGACAAGTGATGCACGTGATGGATACCAATATTGCCGGTGATCCACATGATTGGCTTCGGTAAATCATAGTAGGAGCTGCCGTGTAGCGCTGCATGTTCATGCTTCCATTCAGGGCGCGTATCCCAATAGGTTTCATCAAATTGGTGCTGCACATAGAAAAGCCATACACCTATGGCTGCTCCAACCACGATTACCGGTATCTGAATGAGGAGAAAGTATTTTAAACCCACCGCGTAGATGAGCAGCAGGGAGATTGCGACAATAGCCAGATTGGTTACCATGGTGCTAACCCAGGCATCGCGTTTAGTCATCAGGCAGATCGGCAGCCGGTGTCTAAGCAGAAACATGTACGCCGGACCGATAGCGAAAAGCACAAACGGGTGGCGATACAATCGATACAGTGCCTTCTTGAACGAGCTTAGTTCATTGTATTCAGTCAGGGTGAGGGTATCGATATCACCCAGACCACGCCGGTCAAGGTCACCTGAAGACGCGTGGTGTGCAGCGTGGAGGAATCGCCAGTAGTCATAGGGGGTGTAGGTAAATACGCCCAGAACACGCCCGACCCAATCATTAATCGGTTTGGACGAAAATAGCGATCCATGGCCGCAATCATGTTGCAGTATAAATAGCCTTACCACCATGCCGCCGGCCAGTGCCAGCAAGCCGAAGTAGGCCAACACGCCAATGAAGGTGCCTGTCTGGAGGACCTTCCACATAGCAAACCAGAGGATTGCTAAGGGAACTACAGTGACGACAATTTCTAATAGTGCCCGCGGATTGTCAGCGGATTTGAATTCTGCGAGCCGTGAAGACCAGTTTTTGGATGTACTCAAAGCGTTGCCTGTAATTTTGTTCTGGTTGTACAGTTGAAGGTCGGTCATTCCATGATTCGACACATGACGGCTCAATATCTACAACATTTGCACCAACGTAGTCATGCTGTTGCCAGTAATGGCATGCATTATCCGAATTAGCAGAGGAGATTGAGAGAGTGGGCCGTCAATTAATTGGCTTGTCTGATTTATTCTTATCGTGAGACAAGCACCCAGTGTAAAAGAAGTGTTGCTGAGTTGGGCTGTAGGTTATCAAATGGACATACGGATGTCTCAACTATTCACGACACGTCAATGTCTTAAGTACTTGATCGAGGCCCACGGGCACTATTCACTGTTGTAGTGCGCGCCGTTCTGTGCGGAAATCAGGCGGATTGTTACACTTTGACAGATAAGTCCTGCAACCAAACGGGCATGATGTCGAGCAGCCAGCCGTCAATAACCTGGTTCCAGCCAAGCAGAAGCGTAGCGCCGACCAGGATCATGCACACACCCATGATTGGCTTCGCCCAGGGCATCCAGCTCATTAATCGGTTCTTTCGCTTGCTGAGCAATTCTCTGGATCCATACGACAGGGCCAGGAGGATCGTGGAGACGCCAATGCCAAAAAATACCATGGTAACGGCGGCGTGTATCAGGCCCGAGCCGCTCGCGGCAAGCCCGATGGCTCCACCGAGTGTGGGGCCGACACAGGGCGACCATACAGCGCCCAGCAACACACCGATAAAGAGCTGGTTGCCGAGGCCGCCGGATTCAGCGCTGTTTATTCTGTCGTTGGCACCGGATGCCAATGGTGCGACCGCATTGGCCATTTTTTCCTGTGCCCGCGGAAGTAACAAAATAACCCCAAAGATGATCATGACGATGGCTGCAATTTTGTTTATCAGTGCTTCATCAAGCCCGATAAGATGGCCGAAGGCGGTAACCAGAACCCCCACGGTGGTGAAGGAAACGGTTAAACCGATTGCCATCATCACCGGCCCCAGTCGATGACTCTGTAATGCCCCGGCTATGATGATCGGTAGCAGAGGTAATACACAGGGGTTAATAAGGGTTAGCACACCGGCCAACCAGGCCCAGAAGTAAGTCATCATGTTTTATCGGTCAGCAGTCAGTGTGGTCAGAAAGGGTGCACGCCAGGCACACCCGTGTGACGTTTGTCGGTTATGGTTTGCAGCAAGTTTTGGGACAACCCATTAGGAGCTTGTCCGAGAACTAGGGTCTTGAGCTCCGTTGTGAGATTTTGAGTCAGATATTTCGATCGTTAGAGGCGAATAGTCATTCTTCTTTAACGAGAAGGATCGAAATAGCTGGCCAAAATATCGCAACCGCAGTAGATCATAGTTCTCGGACTAGCTCCTAATAGACCGGTTTGTTAACAGAAGTTCCCTCGCGGCTTATGGCATGACGGGTTCAGCTTCCCAGTAATTGCGCTTCCACCACAAATCGTAGCGGGCCGCCAGTGGTCAAAGCGTCAAAAGGATAGCAGGTGGTGAGGATCAGCCGTGACTGATCGTTTTGCGCTTGAATGTGATCGACTCTGCTATCTGCGATGCCTATGCTTTCAACCCGATAGCGATGCCATTGCCGTTCGCTGTCCTGAAGCTCGATAATATCCTTGGTTTGAATCCCCTCTAGTGTTTTGAAGTGTGTGTCGCGATGGGCGGCAATCATAGTGACACCCAGCGCCCCCGGATCGCTTGAGCCGCTGACCAGGCCGGGACCGAAAGCCAGCGATGCACCAGTGGCACCATCCAATACAAATGCATTCAGTGCCAGGCGTGGAATAGTGAGCCTTGCCACGGGCGATGTATCTGCCCAGGGCCATGGTCGATCGCCTGTCTGATGCCAGCTACGCTCGATCAGCTTCTGCGCCAGTTCTGCTTTAGCCAGCATGTAGGTCGCGTCAAGCGCTGGCAGCAGGCTGATGATAGCCAGCGCAAAAACAACAATCCGGCGCGAGCCACATAGACGCAGAGGGAGGGTAGGTAAAATCACAGCGGTCGTATGTCGCGGTTATTGATCTCTTTTGTCTGGCGCAATGTGGCCAGCGCAAACAGGATGGAACACAGTGCAAACAGAAGTGAAAGCAGAAACCGAGCTGTTGTCCCGAGACTGCCTTGTGGAAACATCATTGTGTTTCCATGCGGCATGGCTTGCGGTACTGCAGCTGTTTTTATTCGTGCAAGTGCAGGGTCCCGGCTGGAGGCCTCTTCAACTGCCACCAGGCTGGTGTATCGCGTTACCAGTGAATAGTCGAGCGCAACTTGAGTGATGGCGACTTCTGTTTTTGTTGCATCTGCGCCAAACAAAAGCTCATCTTCCAGTGACTGAATTTTGCGATACGCCCAAAGCTTATCAAGCCCTTGTGTCGCACCACTGTCTGTGTTGTCCGGCTGTGTGTTGATCTGATTGAGTTGTAGTTTTTGTGACCAATTCGCGCCATCGTAGGTTCCAGTGATGATCACGTGCCCGTCGGTGAGTCTATTGTTCCAGCGTGCGTCTGCGAGCACTGGCTCACCCATATAGACATCGGGAAAAATAACCGGAAATACCTCCGGTGGTGTATCGGTGTCGAAACTCACCTGGATGTCAGTGAGTACAGGTCGCTCAAGCTTGGTGAGCAGTGTTAGCATCTTTTCAGTGAGCTCTGAAGCGTTGGCGATGGTCGTGTAAGTACCTCGGCCTAGCTCTGCCGCTTTACGCATAAACCAGGTGTTCGGTGCAGAGCCTATTCCAACCGTGAACAGGCGGTTGTCACCGATGTTTTGTTGTAGATAGCGGAAAATCTCGTCCTCATTGCCAACGCTGCCATCGGTAACGAACACGATCTGGCGTATCCGTGTCTTGTCAATTTGCGGGTCGTGATAAGCGCTGTCGGCCAGTGCTTTTTTCATGGCGCCTAATATTTCAGTGCCGTTGGTGGCGTATAATTTTTTAACCCAATCGACAGCGATGAATTTATTTTCATCGTTGGCTTCCACGGTTTGCGGGAAGAGTTTACGGGAGGTGCTATTGAACTCGATAACATTAAAGATATCCGTTTTTGCAAGACCTTCAATACCTAAGATTAAAGCCTCTCTGGCCTGTCTGATTGAATTGCCACCCATGGATGATGATGTATCCATGACAAAAATTACTTCTCGTGGTGCTGAAGTCGAAAATATCTGCTGTGGCGGCATCAGCATAAGAGATGCGAAAGAGAGTGTCTTGTCTTGCTGTAGCGCGTCTTGTCTGAAGACTGCCGCTACCGGTGCCTGCGTCGACTGCGGTGTCCAGCTTAGTTTAAAATCTCTGTCGGCTGAGACAACGCTATTTGAAAGCGTAATTTCCTGTATCGGGTTGCCATTGTCTTCAGAGAGCGTTTTCAGGATGTCATGTGTGGTGCTATCTATGGCCAGTCTCTCAAGACCTGTGTCAAGAGTCACTTCTATAGAAACCGTTGAAGGAGTATCTGTCATTGGGGGTGTGATCAGGTCGGCATCCGGTACCTGATCGGTGGGTAGCGCCCAGCCATTGCCGGAATTGCCAGCGAGTTCCGTGGCATCGTAGGTGAGTGAGGTTCCAGGGATATAGCGTGGCGTGATAGTGAGTGGAAAAAATAACTCAAACTTACCGTCACTGTATCGCACTGTGGATTGGTACTCGATATCAATCTGTACGGACTCACCTGGTGGAATATTGGCCACCTTTGTAGTAAACATATTGGCTCGCTGTTGTTCCAGCAGGCTGGTTTTTTTACCGGCACGTTTAGCGGCTTCGTAGGTTTGTTTGGCTTTCTTTTTAGTTTGAATCTCACCTTTGGTTGTGCGCCCGCCAATAATCATGGTCAGTGCGTCAACACTGGCGTCATCAGGGAGAGGAAATACATAGACCGCTTCAATCCACTCACTGCTGTCATTAGTGAAGGTTTGTGATACTAATGTGCGAGACAGCAAGCCTTGTACCCCGATTTTTACTGACGTATCTAATAACGGTGCGGTGGTATAGCGATCAGAATTTGCAGAGGGAATTAATAGCGTTCCGCTCTCGATCTCAGAGAATGAATTAACGACCCTTTCATACGGTACTGCGGTTGCCACCAGCGGCAGTGAAATAAATAGCATGCAAAGAACTTGCAGCAGCCATGGGGTTGAGGGTGCGTTTGGGTTTGGGTTTGGGTTTGGAACTAGTAATACGGACATTTCAGCGGGTGATATTTTCATAGCATAGCGGCTCCTTTGAGAGAGCATGAATTAAAGCCCTGAAATGTGGCAATTCGTGAGTCAGCCTGTGATTTAAAATGTCCAATTGTGATGAAAAATGACGCATCGATTTTTTAACTGTCATAATCCGCAGTGAATAGGGCGTAAGCCCGGTGAGTCAGCATTCGGAGAGAGACCATTAGATACCCCGGATTTTTAAATATTCTGTTAAGCGTCGCCTCCTTGGCGCTTGTTTTTTTGCCAAACCCGCTGTTGTCTGAAGAGCAGGCCAAACCGGGTTTTGAATTTGGTTTGGCCGGTGCGTCGGTTCAGGTGGCGGCTTATCCGTCTTCATCGGTAACCAGTGAGCGGTACTTTCTGGCCCCGTGGTTTATTTACCGAAGTGATAAAGTGCAGGTAAAAGATGGCGGAATAAATCTGATCGCCTATGAGAGCGACAAGCTCACTATCGACCTTGGATTGGGTGGTTCCTTGAATGCAGATACTTCAGAAACACCGCTTCGTGACGGCATGCCGGATATCGACTATCTGTTAGAGCTAGGTCCGCGATTTGATGTGCGCTTGATTGATAAGGCAAACAGCCATGGTAGAAACAGACTTAACTGGACTACTGCTTATCGGTTTGCCTTGTCGACTGACTTTAAACGCCTTGATTACCGTGGTCCGGTGCTGAACACTGAATTGAGCTTTCGTAGAAGCGGATTGGCTGATAATAAATTGTCTTTGCAAGCATCTATCGGGTCAACCTGGGTCGGTAATCAGTTGATGGATTACTTTTTCTCTGTAGCGCCCGAATTTGAAACTGCAAATCGACCCCGGTACAACGCCAATGGTGGTTTCCTCGGGTTTGATCTTTCAGCGGGGTTGCAATACAAGCCTGTGCCCACGGTAAATACTTTCCTGGGCATTGGTGTCACCTCGCTTAGCGGATCGAAAAACGATGATAGTCCGTTGTTTGAGGAAGACATCAATACCCGCATAATTATAGGGGTGAGTTGGAAGGTATATCAAAGTAAACGAACCGTTATCGTCGCCAACGAATAGCGTTACCGGGCTAAATTACTGGTGGCTCAAATCAATACGGCTTATAAGATTCCACCGCTTGCCAGTGTTCACATTGCCACGCTGCTTTTTGGCTTGGCAGGGGTGTTGGGTGCGGCAGTTGGTCTCACTGCCATAGAAGTCACATTTGGTCGAACGTTGTTCGCATCGATCGCACTTCTGCTCGTGTGGTGGTGTTCCGCCAGGCACGACGGTGCTGTGGTCAGCCCGCTTGTTGTGTTCTCGGGGGTATTACTGGCAGTGCATTGGGTGACGTTTTTCGCAAGTATTCAAACGTCCACAGTGGCCATCGGGTTGGTGATGTTTTCGACTTGCCCGGTGTTTGTTGCCGTTCTTGAACCGGTGTTTTTTCGCGAATCGTTTAAAGTGTCGACGCTGGTGCCCGCTCTGCTGGTGTTAGTTGGTGTTGCCATTATCTCTGGTGTCTACCGTGGTGAGGTAGTTTATGCCCGGGGCATCATGCTGGGCATTGCCAGTGGGGCAAGCTTCGCTGTCTTGCAGCTGGTAAATCGAAAGCTGACAAATACAGCAGGCCCTGTGGCGACCTCTATGGTACAAAATGTTGTCGCAACTGTGCTGTTGTTACCCATTGTGGCTGGCGGACTCACTGCTATACAATCGGCACAGTGGCTGGTATTGATTTTTCTTGGCGTAGGGTGCACAGCGCTGGCACACACTCTTTTCATAGATGCGTTAAAGCGGGTCAAGGTGGCTACAGCCAGCCTTATTGCTGCAGGCCTTGAGCCGGTATATGGAATTCTGCTGGCGGCAATATTTCTGAGCCAATGGCCTGATTCACATGTGTTGATCGGCAGTGCAATTATTTTAACAACAGTGGGAGTAATGACTTACCGCCACGCATAGGAATAGGCTTAAGCAATGATCACGGTTTACGGCGATATCAAGTCTGGGAATTGCTACAAAATTGCGTTGTTATTTTCGCAACTGGGGATTGAGCATAACTGGAAGGAAGTCCTGGTGGTAAAAGGTGAGACAAAGACCAGTGATTTTTTGGCGCTCAATCCAGCGGGTCAGATTCCGGTGGTGATCCTTGACGGAGGTGAGGTACTCACCCAGTCAAATGCTGTTTTAAATTACTTTGCCGAGGGTACAGGGTTGATGCCGCAAGAGGCACTGCCGAAAGCGCGCGTGCAGGAGTGGCAGTTCTTTGAACAATACAACCACGAACCGACAATAGCCGTTCGGCGTTTTATCAGAAAGTTTCTCGGGCTTCCAGCAGATCGCAAAGCGCAATATGACAGCTTGGAGGACGCGGGTTATCGTGCACTTCAGGTACTTGAAAATCGGCTGGCGAAACATGACTTTCTTGTCGGTGACAGCTATAGCGTCGCTGACATCAGCTTGTATGCCTATACCCATGTGGCTGATGAAGGTGGTTTTGATTTATCACGTGTCCCATCTGTGAGTACCTGGCTTGACCGGGTACGACAACAGCCGGGCTATATTGATATGGATTAGTTGCATTGAAATCACTTCTTGATGAAATCACCAACCGGCCTAGAGGTCATGGCTTACCACCGGCTTGTTACACCTCTGAAGAGTTTCTTGGTCTGGAGACTGAAAAACTTTTTTTGAATGAGTGGCATTGTATTGGACGTGTGGATGAAATTCCTGAAACGGGTGATTTTTTTACGATAGATTTGATGGCAGAGCCACTTTTGGTGGTACGGAAGTCTGACAAAGAAGTAGCTGTGTTATCCAATGTCTGCCGGCATAGAGGGATGCCAGTCGCGCAGGGAGCCGGGAGTGCCAAACGTTTTCGTTGCCCCTACCATGCATGGACTTACGAGCTCGATGGCAGGTTGCGCAATGCGCCACTGGTACCGAAAGATCAGCTTGATAAGAATTGCAGGTTGCCGGAGCTTAAGTCCCACTGTTGGCAGGGCTTCATATTCACTAGTCTGGATACTGATGCCATATGGCTGGAAGAAAACGCTGATTCCACACTTATACCGCTTGACCAGCATATTGAAAATTACCACATGCACGCTATGCATCATGCAGTGAACTTTGTTGAGTTGTGGGACTGCAACTGGAAATCACTGGTAGAGAACTTTATGGACGGCTACCACCTTTCTGTTGTGCACCCGGAAACACTACATCATCTAACACCAACGGGACTGTGTAAAAAAGTCGATGGTACGGTAGGCTTCACCGCTTACACGGCTAACTATGCCAGTACGGCTCCGGCGCGAGAGAACCACCATCCATCATTAACTGAAGAACAAACCAAACAATCACAACTCTTTTGTGTCTTTCCGTCTCTAATCGCATCAGTTTCTGCAGATACATTGGTCTACTTTGCACTTCACCCGGTGAGTGTGAGTCAAGTATCGGTTAAGTGGGGTTTGGCAACGTATGAATCGAACCTGTCAGAGGCAGAGATCACTGCACGGGTAGATAAGTGGAAGCAAATCAATGCTGAGGATCATCAAATCTTACAACGTCTACAATCAGGCCTAAGGTCTAAACACAGTGTCGCGGGCCCGCTGGCTGCAGATAACTACGAAGGCACACTCCAAGACTTCCATCACTACCTGATGCGAACACTCGGTATTGAACAGACAGCAGGCACATGACGGTCGCACAGGGCAGAGACTTCCTGTCTATACCAGGCCCGACGGTTGTACCTGAGCCGGTACTCAACGCCATGCACCGGCCTGCCATTGATATCTATTCGGGCTCACTGGTAGGGGTGACCGATGATTGCCTGCAATCGCTTAAGCAGGTATTTCAAACCCGGGGGCAGGTATATATCTATGCAGCTAATGGTCACGGTGCCTGGGAAGCGGCGCTGAGCAATACGCTCTGCAGGGGGGATACAGTACTGGTGCTTGAGTCGGGTCTTTTTGCTCGCACCTGGGGTGAGTCTGGAGCCCTGCAAGGGCTGAAACCGATTGCCGTCAACAGTGATTGGCGCCAGCCCGCTGATTATCAGAAAGCGGCGGAAATTCTGCGTAGCGACAAGGACCACAAGATTAAAGCGGTACTTACCGTACAGGTGGATACAGCATCCGGGGTAGTAAACGATGTCTCAACACTGAGAGCCTTGCTTGATGATGCCGACCATCCAGCGCTTCTGATGGTTGATTGCATTGCATCACTGGGAACCATGCCATTCAAGATGGATGAGTGGGGCATTGATGTGGCGATCACTGGCTCTCAAAAAGGCCTGATGCTACCACCGGGCTTAAGCTTTGTTGCAGCCAATGATCGCGCCAGAGCGATACACAAAACCGCCGACTTGCGAACTCACTATTGGGACTGGACCTTCCGCGACGGCCCTGAACACTACATGAAATACTGTGGCACACCGCCGGAGCATTTAATGTTCGGGCTGCACTGTGCGCTCGATATGCTATTAACAGAAGGATTAGATGCAGCGTTTGAACGCCATAGATTACTGGCCGATGCGGTCCGGGCTGCAGTGACTGTGTGGGGTGAGTCCGGACTTATGGAGCTTAATGTTTTGTCGCCGGAGGCGCGTGCTAACAGTGTGACTGCCATTGCTCTGGCTGAGGGGAGGCCGCCGCAGTTGTTATTAGACTGGTGTGAAAAGCATGCTGCCGTGAAACTCGGTATTACCATTGGTGAGTTGCACAATAGAGGTTTCAGAATTGGTCACATGGGTTACGTGAACGCGCCGATGATTCTTGGAACGCTTGGCGTTATAGAAACTGCATTGCATGCATTAAAATGGCCAATTGGTGCCAGTGGTGTTGCTGCCGCGACCAGGCTGCTTGGAACGTCTGTCTCTGAAGCTAACGTTTAGGTGGTCGGGTATTCGGGTTGGTGTTATGGGCATCCACCGTATGGCATACAGTGCATATAATGCCGGAAATCGATCTTTCAATATTATTCTATGTGATCCCGGTGATGTTGTTCTCCGGCTGGGTGCATGGGGCTCTGGGGCTTGGCTTTCCAATGATCGCAACGCCTATAATTGCTATATTTATAGATGTAAAGGTAGCTATCTTAATTACACTTTTACCTACGGCGACAGTTAACATTGCCAGTGTGCTTACCGCTAAAGATGTTACTGCGGTCGCAGCAAAGTACTGGTTATTGATGTTGGCTTCATTTGCCGGTGGTGTCATTGGATCGGTGATTATTGCCCACACAGATCCATCGCCTTTCAGGTTGGTGCTGGCAGCGCTTATTTGTGTGTTTTTACTGATCAGTCATTTTAAGTGGCGAGTGCCTATTGGCTCAAACACAGTGGCAATGATTGTGTTTGGCTTTCTTGCCGGGCTCGCAGGTGGTACCACCAATGTGATGGTGGCGATACTGATAATCTATTTTCTGTCAATCAATGCGCAGCGTGGTGAAATGGTTCCTGCTATGAATTTCTGTTTTCTGATGGGGAAGCTTTCGCAGATAGGAGTGTTTTTGTTGACTGGCTTAATCAGCTTTCAGTGGTTGGTTTATACGGCGCCACTCGCACTGGCAGGCTTTGCAGCCTTACAGGTTGGGCAGCGGCATGGCGGGTCCGTCTCTGTCGAGCGCTACCGGATTATATTGCGCTATGTTTTGATGTTGTTGGCTGCGGTCTTGGTGGTTCAGTACTTTAATGATATGTGAGTCTGGAGGTGCTTGTTTTGGAAGCCCGACGCGTTAGCGAGTGGGTGTTATGCCGCGATTTTTCCGGCTATCTTTGCTGGCTAGCGATTTTCAGCGGCGACTCTGTTATCAAAGTGCAGTAAGGAGGGGGTGGAATGCGAACGACTTGCGACTCGCTAACGCGTCGGGTGTCCCGGGGGTTGCGATTTGGGGGCTACCACTCTTCAAGGTCTGCGAACTTGACTACTTTGGGTGTGCCCGAGGCGTATTCAACAATACTGTGACCGCAGTTGTCCATATGCGGGTCCGCCCAGATGTTACGTAACGGGCGGTTTTCATAGTCTATTAGCAGTGCTTTGAGAAAAGCACCGTGACTGACAACCAGTACCGTCTGGCCGGGGCACTCGTCAACTATATCGTTCACTGCACTGTGGGCCCTGGCCTGAAGTTCTGCAAATGTCTCGGCATCGCCAATGGCAAATTTCTCTGGGTTATTTCGAAAGTGATCAGTTTGCTCAGGGTGCTGTTCTGTTGCGTCCGTCAGCAACATACCTTCCCATGGGCCAAGGTGGATTTCGCGCAGTGTACTTCGATATTCAACATTCTCTGTGCTGCCTGACAATATTAGCTCTATAGTCTGGCGGGTGCGTTTTAAGTCACTGGAGAACAAGCGGTCAAATTCCGGCAGCTTGCCAACCAGTGCTTTTGCTTGTGATTTGCCGAGCTCGGATAAATCCGGATCTGATGTTCCCTGTATTCGTACCTCAGCGTTCCATGTTGACTGGCCGTGGCGAATAAAGTGAATGGTCGTCATAGGATGCGCTGCAAAAGAGGATGGAAAGGTAGTTTAACATCACTCGCGAGTGTATTGGTTATTGGGCTATCATGAGCGCCGATACTGCTAACTATCTGCCGGAGCGCATCATGATTGATTTGTACAGCTGGACCACACCTAATGGTCGCAAAGTGTCTATTATGCTGGAGGAGTGTGGGCTTGAATACTCTTCAAACTCAATCAATATCACTAAAGAAGAACAGTTTGAACCGGCGTTTTTAAAGATCAGCCCGAACAATCGCATACCGGCAATATTTGATCACGACAATGGTGTGTCAATGATGGAGTCGGGTGCCATCCTGCTGTACCTGGCTGAGAAAACAGGCAAATTTATGCCGACAGACGCTAACAACCGCTGGGCGGCGATTGAGTGGTTGATGTGGCAAATGGGAGGGCTCGGACCGATGGCGGGGCAGACCCATCACTTTCTAAAATTCAATCGTGATGTTTCTGAGTATGCACAGGATCGCTATAAAAACGAAACCGCAAGATTGTATGGCGTACTGGAAAAAAGACTGGCAGACCGGGATTATATAGCGGCCGAGTATTCCATTGCGGACATGGCAGTCTGGCCATGGGTTTCACGTTATGAGTGGCAGGAGATAGACTTAAACAAGTTCCCTGCAATCAAAGAATGGTATGTAAAAATTGCTGAGCGACCAGCAGTGCAGAAAGGCTATCACGTGCCCTCGTTTACTCAGGATATCCCTATGCCCTTGCCCGCATCATGAATAATTCGGGCTAGGAGTCTGCGCGGTAGAAGTCCACGTAGCGAGAACGTGCCATGGCGAGGGCGTTTTTACGATCATTTGCGGCGCATAGTTATTCATATGCAACGAAAATGATCGATAAAAACGCACCGGCAGGGCGCGTTCGCAGTAGTGGAGGTTCTGCCGCGCAGACTCCTACCCAGTCGTGATGGTGCATAGCTAGTTATAGAGCTAGTTACCTAAGCGGGTTGCTTACACTACAAACCATCGGCTAATGAAATACAGAGCGCCAATCACCATTACCGCCTCAAGTACTTTTATGTGAGTTGCTTTGGAGGACCGACGTACCAGTTTGCGACCGATATAGTGGCCTGGAAATGTGCATAAGCCCATTCCTATGCCGAGTGCTATTTCGGAGGCACCTAACAATGGTGATATACCAAAGGCAATTGCTTTGATCAGGTTGAGCATAAATCCCTGCACTGCCAGTGTGGCTATAAGCACTTCGCCGCTTAATCCGGCGCCGAGAATAAACGGGCCAAGCAACAGACCCATGCCAAAGCTTGCGCCTGACAGGAAGCCGTAAGGCACTGCGACCATAGCGATGACGGCTTTGGGTACTACAATTTCTCTGTTCTTTAAATAGCGTCTTAAAGGCAGGGTAATAAGCAGCACGGTGCCAAGGCATAAGCCAACGCTTGCTTCTGATAGTCCTACGTAGGTGTAAACACCTAATAAAATAAACGGCAATGCCACGCTAAATATTAACGCGAATATTTTCCAGTCTACCGTGTTGCGAAACACAAATGCTCGCAGCCCGTGTGACACCACCATGGCGACGGAGACCAACGGCACTGCCATCTTTACGCCAATGACCGGACTGATGGCAACGGACATAAGCAGCGCACCTGCAAAGCCGCCGACAGAATGTAGAATTGCCGTGACAAAAGCGGCAAGTGCAAGGAAGACCAGCAGAGAGGGGGTCAGTGATTCAATCACTAAAATGGAAGCTCTAGCTGTTCCGAGTTTTCAAGATCAAGGAGGTAGGTTTTTGTTGGCAGGCCGCCACCGAAACCGGTGAGGCTGCCATTGCTGCCGATAACACGATGACATGGAATAATTATTGGTATCGGGTTGCGGCCGTTAGCGCCGCCTACTGCTCTGACAGCCTTTGGATTATCAAGCCGCTTGGCGATAGCGCCGTAGCTCGTGGTCTCTCCGTACGGTATTTCTAAAAGTGCCTGCCAGACGCTTTGTTGGAATTCTGTGCCTTTAGGTGCCAGCGCAATATCAAAGGTGGTGAGTTCTCTATTGAAGTAGCTGTCAAGCTGAGCGCAGATATCTTTAAACGGGGCAATATTTTCATGCCATTGATCAGCGGTAATTGCGTTGTGGTTTGGGAAGGAGATGCTAAACAGTGCAGATTCATTGCCGGTCAGCAACAACTTTCCTATGGGGGATTGATACCAGTGGTAGAAAATGTTTCCGTCAAAGGCGGTAAATTTGCGTTGTTTGTTCGGCATGGGTGGTTCTGCAGTGCAACTGTCTGGAATTATACCTGACGTATCCAGCTGGTGTGGTATGGGGCTGTTAGAAAGAAGCATGGTTGGGGTACAAAATTAAAGACAGATATGCTTGCTGGTGCTTATACTTGCGGTTTGTTGAGAATTACCCGTGAATTAAGGAAACACAATGTGTGATCAGTCCAATCAGGCAAAAAAAGTCGTCGCGCCTTTGATTGCCGCGCTGTACGACACAGCTACTTCTGATCTGCCAACGGTATTTGCAGGGGTGCTCAGTGCCGACTGTGAGATTCACTTTACGCATCCGTTTGAAGATCTTACCGGTCCGGCAGCCTTATATGAAACGGTGTACGCGCCATTGCATAACGCTATCCCTGCGCTGGAACGACGTGACTACATTGTGATGGCGGGTGAGGTGACGGGGGATGTGTGGGTTGGGTGTGCGGGTTTTTACACAGGGGTATTTAAAAACGCCTGGCTTGATATTCCACCAACTCAGCACGTCGTGCAAATGCGCTTTCACGAGTTTTATCGAGTCGTTGATAACAAGGTGGTTGAAATACAAGCGCTGTGGGATATACCCGCGTTGATGATGCAGGCTGATGCATGGCCGATGGCTCCGGCGATTGGTGTTGAGTGGCTGGTACCAGGGCCGGCAACTGAAGACGGCCGTGTACCTGCGCCGTATGATGAAGCTAAATCCGACGCGAGTACCAAGCTGGTATCGGATATGTTGTCAGGGCTTACGGAGTTTGCCACTGGTGGCGTGCAGGGTATGCAACTCGAAAAATACTGGCACCCGTCTTTCTATTGGTACGGACCGGCAGGTATCGGCACCAGTTGCGGTATTGAGGGATTTCGGCATTGCCACCAGATTCCCTTTTTGAATGCTATGCCCGACCGCATTGGCTCGGGCGGTACAGGCAATCTATTCGGTGATGGAAACTATGTGGGCTTTACCGCATGGCCCTGTATGCATATGACAGTCACTGGCGATGGTTGGATGGGAATCGCACCATCGGATAAAAAAATCACGATGCGCAGTCTCGACTTCTGGCGTTGCGAGAACGGATTAATAAGAGAAAACTGGGTTTTGGTTGATCTGCTTGATGTCTATCATCAACTGGGTGTAAATGTGTTTGATCGTATGCGTGAGATTACTTTGCATCGTCGTTAGTTCGCGACTCATTGCTATCGAACAGTTACTTAAATTTAAGGTGTCGTAAAATGACAATCGAATATAAAGATCAAGTGGCAATTGTTACTGGTGCTGGTACCGGTCTTGGAAGATCGCATGCTTTAGCGCTGGCACTTCGTGGTGCCAGAGTGGTGGTAAATGATCTTGGTGGCAGTCGGGATGGTACGGGGGGCTCTGCGACGGCGGCGGAAGCGGTAGTGGCAGAGATTGAAGCCGCGGGTGGTGAAGCCATTGCCAATGACGCTAATGTGACTGATGAAAGTCAGGTGAGCGCTATGGTGCAATCTGCCGTAGATAAATGGGGCAGGGTTGATATTCTGGTGAACAACGCGGGCATCTTACGCGATAAGTCATTCGCTAAGATGTCTCTGGACGATTGGCGTGCGGTAGTTGATGTGCATTTGAACGGCGCGGCGTATTGCAGCCATGCAGTGTGGCCGATCATGCGTGAGCAGCGCTATGGCCGCATTGTGATGACGACTTCTACCTCAGGTATTTACGGTAACTTCGGGCAGGCGAACTATGGCGCGGCAAAGTTTGGTGTGGTGGGTCTGATGAATGTACTGCATATTGAAGGTGCCAAGTACAACATTCATGTTAATAGTCTTGCCCCGTCTGCTGCGACCAGAATGACTGAAGATGTGATGCCGGAAGATGTGCTAGAACAGCTAGCACCGGAATACGTTACTCCTGCGGTATTGTTTTTAGCCTCACAACAAGCACCAAGTAGAACCATTCTGCTTGCAGGTGCTGGTGTCTATACGGTGGCTAAGCTTATCGAGGCGCAAGGTATCAAGTTACCGGAAGGTCAACGCACCCCTGAGAATATTGCCAGTATTTTTAATGAGATTAACGATGTTGATGATGGCATCGAAATTCTTGAAGGTCTGCAGCATATAGAACGAATTGTTAAAATGCCGGTTTCCGAAAACTAAAATTAAAGGTTGAATGTAATGTCGTCACTAGAAGGCAAGGCAGGCACTGTCAGTGAAGCTGTGGAGACGCGTCGATCATTACGTGCATTTCTGCCGGATGACGTGCCGGCGGACGTACTTCAGGAAATATTTCTGAAAGCGGCCCGTGCGCCAAGCGGTACTAATATGCAGCCGTGGAATGTTCATTTGTTGTTGGGTGATAGCCTTAATAAGGTAAGCGAATCTGTACTAAAAGCCTATGACAGTGACGTACCGTACGATGAAGAAAGCCCTTATTACCCCGACAAATTCTTCGAACCGTACCTTAGCAGACGCCGCAAGGTGGGATGGGATCTCTATGGCCTGTTAGGAATAGAAAAAGGTGATAAAGAAAAAATGAAAGCGCAGCATCGCCGTAATTTTGAGTTTTTCGGCGCGCCCGCAGCGGCGGTTTTTACGATCCACCGTGATTTAAATATCGGTAGTTGGCTGGATTACGGAATGTATCTGCAAAATGTGATGTTGCTGGCGCGCGAAGCCGGCTTGCATACCTGCCCGCAGGCGGCTTTCTGCGGTTATCACAAATCGATAAGAGAAGCCATTGTGCTAGATGACACAGAAGTTGTCGTGTGTGGAATGTCTATTGGATACGCAGATTTATCTGTGGTTGAAAATACGTTGGAGACAGAACGTGCGGGTGTTGATGAGTTTGTTACTGTACACAATTAGCTGTGAAAAATTCCTGTATCACCAGTAAAGATCTATTGAGCCACTGTATTAGCACCCTACAGTAAAGAGGAGCACTTTTTGTCTAAAGACCCACTGTTGCAACCCTATCAACTCAAACACCTGACGTTACGCAATCGCATAATGACAACCAGTCATGAACCGGCGTATCCGCAGGATGGCATGCCAAAAGAACGCTATGCCGCGTATCACGCTGAACGTGCAAAAGCCGGTGTCGCGCTTACCATGACGGCAGGCTCCGCAGCCGTCAGTAAGGACAGTCCGCCAGTGTTTAACAATATATTGGCCTATAAAGATGAGGTAGTGCCCTGGATCAAAGATCTGACAGATGCCTGCCATGAGCACGGTTGCGCCGTGATGATTCAACTGACCCATCTTGGTCGTCGGACAAACTGGAATAAGGGAGATTGGCTGCCGTCTGTATCATCGACTAAGCATCGGGAACCCGCGCACCGGGCGTTTCCCAAACTGGCTGAGGATTGGGATATTGAACGAATCATTTCTGACTTTGCCGATGCTGCTGAACGTATGCATGCGGGCGGTATGGATGGCATAGAACTGCAGGTGTACGGCCACTTGCTCGATCAATTCTGGTCACCGTTAACGAATGATCTCACCGGGCCCTATGGCGCAGATACTCTTGAGAATCGAATGCGTCTGGTGATGGAAGTTATAGATGCCATTCGCAAACGCACAGGCGATGATTTTATCGTCGGTTTGCGTTACACCGCGGATGAAGTGCAGCAAGGGGGAATCAGTGCAAAAGAAGGAATAGAGATTTCCAAAAAATTGGCTGATAGCGGTAAGGTAGATTTTCTCAATGTGATTCGAGGACGTATTCATACAGATCCTGCCATGACTGATGTCATACCCTTGCAGGGCATGGCCAGTGCACCACACCTGGACTTTGCAGGTGTGGTTAAAAAGGCGACTGGCTTACCCACATTCCATGCCGCAAAAATACCGGATGTTGCCACTGCCCGGCACGCGATATCAGCCGGACTGTTAGATATGGTGGGCATGACCCGCGCCCACATGGCTGACCCGCACGTGGTGCGTAAAATCATTGAAAAGCGTGAGCATGATATACGCCCTTGTGTTGGTGCAACCTACTGTCTTGACCGCATCTATCAGGCGGGTGAAGCGCTTTGCATTCATAACGCTGCCACAGGTCGTGAGCTAAGCATGCCGCACGATATAGCAAAGGCAAAGATCAAAAAGAAAGTTGTCGTTGTTGGCGCAGGCCCAGGTGGAATGGAGGCTGCAAGGGTCGCTGCGGAACGCGGTCACGACGTGATTGTTATTGAAGCGGCTTCTGATGCTGGCGGGCAGGTGCGTCTGACAGCGCAAAGCCCGCGTCGCCGCGAGATGATATCGATTATTGAATGGCGTGTTGCACAGTGTGAAGCACGCGATGTGGTATTTCATTTTAACACCTGGGCTGAAGTGCAAGACGTGACAGCACATCAGCCGGATGTGGTTATTATCGCTACCGGTGGAGTTCCCAATACCGAGTTGTTCGAGACCAAAGGTGAGCAAGCAGAAGTGGTCACGAGCTGGGACATCATCGCCGGAGACGTTAAGCCCGCTGACAATATTCTGATATACGATGAGTCTGGAGACCATCCGGCACTGCAAGCTGCAGAAATTGCGGCAAACGCGGGGGCTACTGTAGAGATTATGACGCCTGATCGCGTATTTTCGCCAGAGGTAATGACCATGAATCTGGTGCCTTATATGCGCTCACTACAAGACAAGGAGGTGACTTTCACGGTAACGCGTCGTCTTCTAAATGTGGAGCGCACCGGTAACAAGGTTACCGCAACTATCGGTACGGACTACAGTGATCACACCCACAAGGCTGAATACGATCAGGTGGTGGTAAACTATGGAACTCTGCCGCTGGATGATCTCTACTTCGCTTTGAAGCCACTGTCTTCCAATGGTGGTGCGCTGGATCACGATGCATTCATTGAAGGCAGGCCGCAGGAAACAATACGCAATGAGAATGGTACTTTTCAGTTATTTCGCATAGGGGATGCCGTATCTGCTCGCAACACGCACGCGGCTATCTATGATGCGTTACGACTATTGAAAGATATTTAGCCATACCTCAACTGTGCTTCCATTAACAAGCCTGCACCTACGCTGTTATATAAATCGCCAACTATTTGTTGTGCATCTGGAAAAGCCGCATCAATACAGGCCTGAACCATCGGTAGTGCAGTGGAACCACCGGTGGTGAATACGGTATCGATATCCTTATGAGTCAGTCCTGCCTGCTTAAGTGTTTCATCCAATGTGTTGAATATTTTTTCGATATCGTTTTGAAGGGATTGTTGTAGTTGCAGTTGGGTTAAGGTGCAGTTTTCTATAGTGACCTCAGTGCTGTCACTAAACAATGATTCCAGATTCACCAGCGCTTCAGGCTCTGCTGAAAGTTCGATTTTGGCATGTTCAACCAGGCTTGCCAGTTGATGTCCTTTGCGGTGAGTTAATAGCTCCAGTAACTTGTCGAGGCGATTCTTGTCACTGACCACCGGGCGGAAATGCTTAAGCTCCATAAGCACGCTGCGGACATATAACAAATGGATCTTGTGCCATGTTGCCAGATCAAAATAGTAGTGGCTTGGCATGTTTAACCCTGGTTTATCAGTCAGGGGCATGCCCATACCGAATTCCGGCATGATGCCTTTTACAGAAAGGCGGCGGTCAAAATCGGTTCCACCAAGATGCACACCATGATTAGCAAGGAAGTCCTGTTGCCTGTCGACCTGTCCGTGGCGCTCGGGTGATAACCTGATCAATGTGAAATCAGAGGTGCCGCCACCGATATCAATGATCAGTGCAAGCTCTTCTTTGGTTACCTGTTGTTCGTAATCCAATGCTGCGGCAATGGGTTCAAATTGAAATGACACTTCTTTAAAGCCTGCAAGGCGCGCAATGTCTGCAAGATGATCTTCTGCTGCCTGATCAAGTGTCGGGTCGGTGTCATTGAAATAGACCGGTCGACCCATAACAACAGAATCTAACGCTGGTGCGTCTTCTCCGTTATAGATCTCTGCCTGGCTTTTAAGGCTAGCGACAAAGAAACCAATGATTTCATCAAATGAGTAAAATCGATTCTTAATTTGAGTTTTGTCACCCATGAACGAGCCGCCAAGCAGGCTCTTCATGGAGCGTAGCAATCGCCCGCGTTCCCCCGCGGTATAGCGACTTATCGCGCGTCGGCCAAAGCTGATCTGATCATCTTCAAAGTCGAAGAACAATGCGCTGGGCAGAGTGGTTTGCCAGTCGCCTGCCGAATCTTGCTCTAACGGGACCATAGTCTGCCGGTTGTTTTTTATTACGCCGACCGTCGAGTTGGATGTGCCGAAGTCAAGGCCACAAATTGTCATGTTGGTTCTCTTAGAGTTACAGCCTTTGGCAACGGAGCATTTTACTCGAAATTGAACTGGACGTCTTCGCGGCGATAAGTGATCGGCAACACGAGCAGAGCTTGAACACTCACCAATAGCTAACGACAGGCAGTGCCCTGTGATAAACCCGCCAGCGTGAGCGAGGGATATCTGGCACGTAAAGCCACTCACGTCATTCCCAGAGGAGCCTGCAATGTCGACGCACGGTGCGAGTACGGGAACTTGAGCGGCTTGACGAGTGAGACATTCCTCGCTGACGCTGGCGGGTTGTTTTGAAGTACCTGCGGTTAGGCGAGTGTTTCAAAATAGCGATTGACATAACACCATTTGGTGTTGCATTCTGAGTGTCACCATTTGGTGTTATGAGAAGCCGTATGATGAATCAAAATCTGCAGTCGTCCTTTCGAGCTCTGGGTGATCCCACCCGGCGTCAGATCCTGATTGAGTTGGGTCGTGAGGAGTTGACGATCACAGAGGTGGTGAACAAATTCGATTTAACTCGCACAGCAGTGCGAAAGCATCTCACTATTCTTGAGGAGGGTAACTTGATTACGGTTACCCAAAGAGGGAAGGAGCGCGTGACTTGCTTGAACCCTGGCGGCCTTAAATCGACGGCTGACTGGTTCAATTACTTTGATCAATATTGGGACAATGCTCTGGGTTCATTGAAGAAAGCCATCGAGACGACTACCGACAATACAACCAGCGAGACGAAAAAATGAGCATAACGACGATCAACAAATCTATTTTCCTGGCGGTTTCTCGCGAAACGGTGTGGGAATATCTAACAGACAAAGACAAACTGGGTGAATGGTTTCATCCTGCGGCGGACGATCTGGTTGAAGGAAAACCGTTCTCACTGTTGAGCGACACTGCCGACAAAGAATCTAAAATATGTTGGGGTGATGTGCTCAGCGCCAGAAAGCCTTCCTTCCTGAGTTATACCTTTACCATTAAGCCATTGGGCGCTGCCATGACAACCGTTAACTGGACTCTTGAAGAGGCAGCAGGGGGTACCAAAGTCACAGTAGTTCATGAAGGGATCGGAGAAGCGGCTGGTGAGGCTGCACTTGGTTTGTTGATGGCGCTTGATAACGGTTGGGACAAGCACTTTGCAAAACTTCGAGAGCTTGTTGCTGCGTAAATCGTCAGTGATGGCCGTGTCGCTATTGCTATTGGCGGCCTGGCCACTCTGGTTATTGTGATTGAATTACACGGCTTGATTGGCTGTAATGAATACAGGGATGTCAGTGGTGGGCAGTTCAATCGGCATTTGATATAAAACCCCCCAATGTGACCACGATGATAAGACACGTCATCCGCTGAATTGATTTGATGAGCGCTTTCGCTACTTATATCTATTCATGATGTCTTCGACTTCGCCACGGGAATTTACGATCACATTGCGAAGCATAATCATTGATTCCGAGAACCCCTTTTTTGCACACCTGGAATATTCTTTTGCTACGACTTTCTTATCTACGTTTGGCACA